>NZ_JBHWGD010000050.1:62593-71998 GCF_042733235.1 Kitasatospora sp. NPDC059722 | reverse complement strand
TTTATAAGCCCCCCCCCCCCACCTTTAAAAACTCTTCTTTGGCCGCCGCCCGCTTCTTTTTTTAAAACGCCCCCGCCCCTGTGGGGGCCACTCGGGGGTCGTGTTCAGAGCCCAACGGGGCCGGGGGGGTCAACCCAGCGGACCTCGACGACTTGGACATCCACCCGTCCATGCGGCTGCGGATCAAGCACGGCTTGGCATCGGACCGCACCGAGCCGTACATCGGCTAGGCCGACGTGCCGATCTGGAGCAGCCGGCCTTCGACACGTCGCGCGGCTGCATCGATCTCCGGCTCGGCGCGGCGGATGAACCGGCCGACGACGCTGTCCGGTCCGTAGCGGCCCACGATCTCGCCGATCCGGTCGGGCGTCGTTGTCGGCGTGCCATCCGGAGTGGTGGTCATGTCGCAGTAGATCAGCGCGTCCACCAAGTGGGGCTCCTCCAGCGGGAACTCCGCCTCCAACTCCTGGCGAAGGCCCCGTTCCTCGGCTTCGAGCAGGGCACAGGAGTGGTGGGCGACCAGGCGCACGACGCGCTCGTCGACGTTCTCCGCGCGGAGGAACCGTGCGCCGTCGAGCGGGTGGAAGCCCGTGTCAACGATCCGCGGCGAGTAGCCGACGTCATGCAGGACCGCTGCGGACTCCAGCAGCTCAGCATCCGGGCCGAGGATGCCGGCGAGGGTGCGCGCCCTGCTGGCCACCCCCTTGGAGTGGTTCCAGCGGCGCGGCAGGTCGGTGGACAGAAGGGATTCGGCAAGCTCGTAGGCCCACACGATGGCATCCGTTCCTAGGTAGCTGGGTCAGGAGTGATTGGCGGGAAGTGCGCGGACGCGCCGCCCCTTCCCGTGACGTACTTCGAGAACGCCGGCGCCTTCCAACTGAGCTAGGGCACGCCGGACGGTGCCCCGCGCGGCTCCGGTCGTCTCCGTGAGTTCCTTCTCGGACGGGAAGTCGGCGTCCACGCCGAGTTCGTGAACGAGGGCAGCGAGCTGGTCGAGCACCGAGACCTTGGGCGCAGCGCCGACAACGAGCCACCCGACGCCGGGCTGCGATCGGATCAAGCCCTCGGCCGCGAGGACGTCGAGGGCGCGCTTCACAGTGGTGCGGGCGACGTCATGCTCCTTCATCAGGTCGGCTTCTGATGGAAGCGACGTCATGGTGGAGTCTCCGCTGATCTCGGCGCGCAATGCGTCGGCAATCCGCAAGTACGTGCCGCGCGGGCTCCGCTCGGGCACTGACCGCTCCTTCTGTAGGGGATACCAACACAGGATGGACGATTCGAGGGTGGCAGTGCCAGGCTTCGTGTTGCCGGATCGACTCTCAAGCGTTGGAGACCCGCGGACGGGCAGACGTGGGAGGTGCCTTCGCCGTACGCTTCTGCGCATGTCGAACACCGGCCCCTCCCTTGCTTGGTGGAATGCTCAGCTCCCAGTCGAGCGGCGCGCCCTCGCCGCTGTTGAAGCGGCCGTTCAGCAGGTCTCTGACCTACTTCCGGTCCTGAAGGGAGAGCACGTTGTCGCCGATCACATCCGAGTTGCGTGCATCGAGTCCTTCTTCGTTAACGTGCGGCTGACTGCCGACTTCCTCGCACTCAAGCCCGATAGCCGGGATCTGAGGGCGGCATCTCTACTGCCTGGCTGGGAATATCAAGCAGCCTGGGATCAGCTCGGGTCGCACTGGAATCTGGCCAGTAAACACGTCATGCACATGAGTACTCTGCGATTTCCTGACGACCTTGGGGAGATCAAACAGATCACCAGTGTCCAAGTTGAGGAAATGGCGGACGACTGTCGAGATGTCTTCGAAAGATTCAAAATCCAGTACTCCCCGGCTGACTAGCCAGTATGCGTTGTGGTATGCCGCCAATGATCCAACACCTGAAGGCCGTGGAGTAGCGTCGTAATGACTGGGGCCCAATTTCGAGAGTTTGAGCTCACCCGTTTCCTGTTGAAGCTCCTTAAGGCATCCGGGTATAGCGAGTCGGCAATTGGCTACAATGTTAATTTTGCTCGCCGAATCGATATTCTCATGGAGTCGGGTGGCGAAGTATTCATCATTGAGGTCAAGAGGGCTCCTCCACAGACCGACCTGCGAATTGATCAAGTAGTTGATCAAATAAGGAGCCAAGCGTCCCGCGTCCAGAGTGAAGGGCGCCTGACGCTTCCGCAGAGGCTGGTCCTCGCAACCCCTGGAAGTCTGTCTCCGAAAAGCTTGGAAGTGCTTCAGGCCTCTGGTATTGAAGTGTGGGACGGGCCTTGGATTGCGCGCATGTCGGAGTCGGTGGGGCTTGCAAGCGAGGCCGCGGCCTTCCTTGCCCCGGAAAACTTCAGCAGTGCTCTGGATGGGCAGCCCACTAGCCTGGCATCGAGGCTCTCAGAGATGAGTCCTGGAAGGGCGACTTGGTCTTCATATCAGAAGCTGTGTCGGGAGATCTTCGAGTATCTCTTCTGCCCTCCCTTGCAAGCCGCAATCTGGGAGAGCAGCAATGAGTCGAAGGTTAACAAGCGCGACTTCATTCTCCCCAATTATGCCACTGATGGATTCTGGCGATTTCTTCGCGAGGAGTATCGTGCGGACTATATCGTGGTGGATGCAAAGAACTATGCCGCCGGAATTGAAAAGGAGGAAGTTCTTCAGATTGCAAACTATCTATCCCGCCATGGGGCCGGATTGTTTGCCATAATAATGACCAGGAATAAGGTTCAGGATTCTGCAGCTTATATCATCCGGGAGCAGTGGATTCTCCATAGCAAGCTGCTGGTCCCGCTGGATGATCGCGACGTCCTGCAGATGCTCACGGACAAGTCAAGGGGAAATGATCCTGGGGAGCTTATTCGGCAGAAGATCGAAGACTTTCGCCTCGGTATCTAACGCAGCCTCCCCCACCCCCTTGGCCGGTTGCGACATCACTGGCTGACATCAACGGTGGCGCACGTGCATGACCGCAGGGGTACGTCGATGGGCTGACGTGTGACTGTTGAGATGGCCGGTGTGCTCGTCGGGACGCCGGTAGATCGAACTTACAAAGCAGATGTCGGCGGTTCGAAACCGTCCGCGCCCACCAGTTGTCTCGAAGGGCCGGTTCAGGAGTCATTCCTGGGCCGGCCCTTCGGCGTTGTGGGGCGTGGTGGTGAGGGGCTCATTTTGGTCCGTCGGGTGGGGGCTGCTGTGGGTGGCGGGGGGTGTTGGGGCGGGTGAGGATCGGGGGGTGGACGAGTCGCGGGCGGCGTTGTCGGCGCGGTTGAACTGGTTGCGGGCCGCGGTGCTCGGGGCCAATGACGGGGTGGTGTCGACGGCGGGGATCGTGACGGGTGTCGCGGGGGCGGCGGGGTCGCGGACGGCGTTGCTGGCGGCGGGGGTCGCGGGGCTGCTCGCGGGGGCGATGTCGATGGCGGCCGGTGAGTACGTCTCGGTCAGCACCCAACGGGACACCGAGCGGGCCGCGTTGGCGAAGGAGCGGCGGGAGCTGGCGGAGGATCCGGAGGGGGAGCTCGACGAGCTGACGGACTACTACCGGGGGAGCGGGCTGACGGACGGGCTCGCCCGTGAGGTGGCGGTGGCGCTGACCGAGCGGGACGCCCTCGCCGCGCACGCGCAGACCGAGCTCGGCATCGACCCGCAGGTGCTGACCGATCCGTGGCAGGCGGCGCTGGCGAGTGCCGCCGCGTTCACCCTCGGGGCGCTGGTCCCGTTGCTGGCGGTGCTGTTGCCGCCGGAGTCGTGGCGGCTGCCGGTGACGGTGGCGGCGGTGGTGGCGGCGCTGACGCTGTCCGGGTGGACGAGCGCCCGGCTCGGCGGGGCGGGTCCGGCGCGTGCGGTGCTGCGCAACGTCGCGGGCGGGCTGCTGGCGATGGCGGTGACGTACAGCGGGGGCGTGTTGTTGGACCGCTTCACCGGGTGAGCGTGCCGGAGCTTCCGGAGGCGGGCCGCCACGGCCTGTGTTTGTGTGGCAGCAAACCGCTTGGGAGAGGTGAGCCGTCGTGACCATGCCCCCGTTCGGATCCAGCGATCCGTTCTCCGACCTGCTCAGCCGGTTCTTCGGGATGAGTCCGCTGGCCTCCCCGCCCGCCGTTCAGCGGGTGCCGATCGGCCGGTTGCTGAGCGAGTCGTCGCAGGAGCTGCTGGCGATGGCGGCGCACCGCGCGGCGGAGGACGGGAGCAGCGACCTCGACACCGCGCACCTGGCCTGGGCGGCCACCCGGGTGGAGCCCTCGCGCCGGATGCTGGAGCGGGCGGGCATCGATCCGGACGAGCTGTCCGCGGACCTGGAGCAGGTGCTGCCGTCCGGCCCCGTGCCGGCGGTGGACGGGCAGCCGGCACTCACGCCCTCGGCCAAGCGCGCGCTGCTCGCGGCGCACGCCCGTTCGCAGGCGGCGGGGGCGTCGTACATCGGTCCGGAGCACATCCTCGGCGCCTTGCTGGACCAGGAGCGCTCGGGCGCGGGGGCGGCGCTGCGCAACGCGGCGCCCTCGCAGGAGGCGCTGAAGACGGTGCTGGACGGGCGGGGCGTCGGCGGGGAGCGCAGCAGTACGGGCGCGCACCCGAGCGGGACGCCGACGCTCGACGAGTACGGGCGGGACCTCACCGAGGAGGCCCGTTCGGGCCGGCTGGACCCGGTGGTCGGGCGGGCCGAGGAGATCGAGCAGACCGTCGAGATCCTGTCCCGCCGCACCAAGAACAACCCGGTGCTGATCGGCGAGCCGGGCGTCGGCAAGACGGCGATCGTGGAGGGGCTGGCGCAGCGGATCGTCTCGGGGGACGTGCCGCAGAGCCTCAGGGACAAGCGCGTGGTCACCCTGGACCTGACCGCGCTGGTGGCGGGCTCGAAGTACCGGGGCGAGTTCGAGGAGCGGCTGAAGAACGTGATCGACGAGGTCACGGCGGCCGAGAAGAGCGTGGTCCTGTTCCTGGACGAGCTGCACACGGTGGTCGGCGCGGGCGGTGGCGGCGAGGGTTCGATGGACGCCGGCAACATCCTCAAACCGGCCCTCGCGCGCGGCGAGTTGAGCGTGGTCGGCGCGACGACGCTGGACGAGTACCGCAAGCACGTGGAGAAGGACGCCGCGCTGGAGCGCCGCTTCCAGCCCGTGCTGGTGCCGGAGCCGAGCGTCGAGGAGACCGTGGAGATCCTCCGGGGGCTGCGCGACGCGTACGAGGCGCACCACCAGGTGCGGTTCGGCGACGATGCGCTGGACGCGGCGGCGACGCTCTCGGACCGGTACGTCAGTGACCGCTTCCTGCCTGACAAGGCGATCGACCTGCTGGACCAGGCGGGCGCGCGCGTGCGGTTGCGCAGCCTGTCCGGTTCGACCGCGGCGACCTCGGTGCAGGACCGGATCACCAAGCTCAAGCGGGAGTTGGAGGAGGCTGTCGCGGACGAGGAGTTCGTGCGGGCCGCCAACCTGAAGACCGAACTGCGGCAGACCGAGGACGAGCTGGCGGCGGTCGCCGAGTCCCGTGAGGAGGTCGTCGCGGTCACCGCGGACGACATCGCGCAGGTGCTCTCCTCCCGGACCGGCATCCCGGTGGCGGAGCTGAACGCGACCGAGCGGGAGCGGCTGCTCAAGCTGGAGGAGCACCTGCACGAGAGGGTGATCGGCCAGGACGAGGCGGTCACCGCGGTGTCCCAGGCGGTGCGCCGCGGCCGGGCCGGGATGGGCGACCCGGAGCGGCCGACCGGCTCCTTCCTCTTCCTCGGGCCGACCGGCGTCGGCAAGACGGAGCTCGCGAAGGCGCTGGCGGCGCTGCTGTTCGGCGACCCGGACCGCATGGTCCGCTTCGACATGAGCGAGTTCCAGGAGAAGCACACCGTCTCCCGGCTGGTCGGCTCGCCGCCCGGGTACGTCGGCTACGACGAGGCCGGGCAGCTCACCGAGGCGGTGCGCCGCAAGCCGTACAGCGTGCTGCTGTTCGACGAGGTGGAGAAGGCGCACCCGGACGTCTTCAACCTGCTGCTCCAGGTGCTGGACGACGGGCGGCTGACCGACTCCCAGGGGCGTACGGTCGACTTCCGCAACACCGTGGTGATCATGACGAGCAACATCGGTTCGCAGCGGATCCTCGACCACGCGGGGAACGTCGACGAGATCCGTGACGACCTCATGCGGGACCTCCGCCTGCACTTCCGGCCGGAGTTCCTCAACCGGATCGACGAGGTGATCGTCTTCCACGCGCTCACGCGCAAGGACCTGTTGTCCGTCGTCGACCTGCTGCTGGAGCGCAGCCGGCGCCGGCTGAAGGCGCAGGACGTGCGGCTGGAGGTGACCGGGGCGGCCAAGGAGTTCCTGGTCAACCGGGGGTACCAGCCGGAGTTCGGGGCCCGGCCGCTGCGCCGGACGATCCAGTCGGAGCTGGACAACCGGGTGTCGAACCTGCTGCTGGACGGCACCGTGCGGGAGGGGGACACGCTGATCGCGGACGTGGGGGAGGGCGGTCTGGTGGTCACACTGGCGCGGCCGGAGCCGTCGGCGACCTTCGACGAGGCGGAGGCGAAGGCGGCGGTCGGGGCCGGGACCGGAGCTGGGACCGGGGCTGGGACCGGAGCCGGGACCGGAGCCGGGACTGGGGTCGGGACCGGGGCCAGGGCGGCCGATGCGGAGGCCGGCGCGGCTGCGAGGGGG
Organism: Kitasatospora sp. NPDC059722; assembly: GCF_042733235.1. Lineage (NCBI taxonomy): Bacteria > Bacillati > Actinomycetota > Actinomycetes > Kitasatosporales > Streptomycetaceae > Kitasatospora > Kitasatospora sp. NPDC059722. Next base: position 65,379 of record NZ_JBHWGD010000050.1, on the reverse strand, counting down.
TGAGCCGCGGCGGCCGGGTTCCGGGCGTGGCCCGCAGGGGCGTACTCCCGGGGGAGTACGCCCGAACGCCACTGGTGGAGGACGCGCGCGGGCGGGGCGCGGGTCTAGCCTTCCGGGCATGATGCCGCCGATGTCCCCGCCGCCGTCGGAGCGGCCGCCCGGTCGGAGCGGGGCCGAGCCCGGTGCCGCGGACGGCCCCACGCCCGCCGACGGTCCGGCCGGGCCGCCGCCCGAGCCGTGGCGTCCGCCGTGGGTGCGGGGTGCCTGGGGCGGCCGGTCGCTGGGGCTCGCGGTGGGCGTCGCCGTGGTGCAGGTGGTCGGGTCGTCGTTCGCCGGGCGGCACCAGAGCGGGCGGGTCCCGCTGGACGCGTTCGGCTACGTCCTGCTGCTGCTCGGCCCGGCCCTGCTGGTGGTGTGCCGCAGCCGGCCGGTGCCGGCGGTGGCGGGCACCTCCGTCGTCACCGCGGGGTACCTGGCCGCCGGGTACCCGTACGGGCCGGTGTTCGCGAGCTGGCTGATCGCCTGCTGCTCGGCGATCGCCTGCGGGCGCCGCAGGGCGGCCTGGGCGGGGATGGTTGGGGTGTACCTGGTGCACGTCCTGGTCACCTTCGTGCTGCCGGACGGCTGGCAGCGCGTGCCGCGCACGGCGTTCTCGTGGCAGCAGGAACTCGGCCTGCTGGCCTGGCTGTTGCTCGTGCTGGCGATCGCCGAGATCATCCGGTTCCGGCGCGAGCGGATCGCCGCCCACCGGGCCTACCGGCAGCAGCTGGAGCAGCGCCGGGCCAACGAGGAACGGCTCAAGATGGCCCGGGAGCTGCACGACATCCTGGCCCACAGCCTGTCGCTGATCAACATCCAGGCGGGGGTCGGGCTCGCGCTGCTGGACCAGCGGCCGGAGGAGGCCCGCGCGGCGCTGGCCACCATCAAGTCGACCAGCAAGGAGGCGCTCGGCGAGGTCCGCCAGGTGCTCGCGACGCTGCGCGGGCCCGGGGCGGCGCCGCGCGGCCCGGCGCCCGGGCTGGCCCGGCTCGACGAACTCACCGACCAGGCCGACCGGGTGGGGCTCACGGCCGAGGTGCACGAGCTGGGCGACCGGCGGCCCCTGAGCGCCGCGGCCGACCTCACCGCCTTCCGGATCGTCCAGGAGGCGCTGACCAACGTCGTCCGGCACTCGGCGGCGCGCGAGGCGGTCGTCGTCCTGGACTGGACGGATCCGGAGGCGCTCGTCGTCAGGGTCGAGGACCCGGGCCCGGCGGTGCTCGGCGACGCCGGCGGATCGGGCAGCGGGCTGGCCGGCATGCGGGAACGGGCGGGCGCGTTCGGTGGCACCATCTCCGCGGGAGCGCTGCCGGGCGGCGGCTTCCGGGTACGGGCGGAGCTGCCGACACCGAAGGCGGAGGGCGAGTGATCCGGGTACTGCTGGCGGATGACCAACTGCTGGTGCGGGCGGGCTTCCGGGCCCTGCTGTCGCTGCAGGACGACATCACCGTGGTCGGGGAGGCGGACGACGGCGAGGCCGCGGTGCTGCTCGCCCGCGAGCTCGTTCCGGACGTCGTCCTGATGGACATCCGGATGCCGCGGATGGACGGCCTGGAGGCGACCAGGCGGATCGCCGAGGACCCTTCGCTGTCCTCCGTCCGGGTGGTCGTGCTGACCACCTTCGAGCTGGACGAGTACGTCTTCGAGGCGCTGCGGTCGGGGGCCGCGGGTTTCCTGGTCAAGGACACCGACCCGGCCGACCTGCTTCGCGCGATCCGGGTCGCCGTCGCGGGGGACGCCCTGCTCTCCCCGGGCGTGACGCGGCGGCTGATCGGCGAGTTCGCGGCGCGTTCGAAGGCGCCGGAGGCGGCGCCGGCCGGGCTGGCGGACGTCTCAGGGCTCACCGAGCGGGAGCGCGAGGTGCTGGCGCTCGTGGGGATGGGGCTGTCGAACGAGGAGATCGCGCGGCGGCTGGTGGTGAGCCCGCTGACGGCGAAGACGCACGTCAGCCGGGCGATGGTGAAGCTCGGCGTGCGGGACCGGGCACAACTCGTCGTGCTCGCTTACGAGTCGGGGCTCGTGCGGCCGGGCTGGCTGGGCTGAGCGTCCGGGGCCCGGCGCTCCTCCTGGTGGCCGGGCCGCCCCTGGCCGCCGCCTCCCCGGCGACGTTTCGTCCCTCTCCGGCTACTTCCTCCCGGCTGCTTCCGCTCCGGCTACTTCCTCCCCGGCGTGTCACAGCCCGCTCGTACTCCCTCGGGAGTACCCCAACTGCCTCTGCCGGTGGGACGCGTGATGAGACCGCCCGGCGGGACGCTCTAGTCACCTCGGGAAACCGCCCGAGGTCCTGGAGGCCCCACGCCGAGGAGATGAACCACCCATGTACACGCTGCTCGCCGACTGGGACGGGCACGGGCCCGGTCCCTGGATCCTGTTCTTCCCGCTGATCTGGATCGCCGTCGTGTTCCTGGTGATCTTCATGCTGCGCCGGACGGTCTGGCGCCGCGGCTGCGGGTACCGCGCGGGCGCCGACCACCCGCTGGCCGTCCTCGGCCGCCGCTACGCCGAGGGCGACATCGACGCCGAGGAGTACCGCTCGAAGCGGGCCGTGCTCAGCGAGTCGCCGCGGTCGCCGCGCGACGGGGCGGGGGGAGGTGCCGGGAAGTGACGACCCTCGACGTCCTGCACGGCACCGCCGCCCGGGTCGGGGGGGGGGGGGGGGGGGGGCGCGGGGGGGGGGGCGGGGGCGGGGGGGGGGGGGGCGCGGGCGCGGGGGGGGCGCGCGGGGGGGGGGTGGGGGGGTGGGCTGG
>NZ_JBHWGD010000050.1:26651-62583 GCF_042733235.1 Kitasatospora sp. NPDC059722 | reverse complement strand
GCGCGTCCGGGGGGGGTGGTTGGGTGTGGACCTCTTCATACACCGCGCCCCGCGCGCGGCCCCCCCCCCCCTGGGGACGCCGTCCCCGTGAAGGTCTACGGCGTCGGCGGCACGGAGGTCCGGGCGCTGGACCGCGTCACGGTGGAGTTCCCGGCCGGGCGCTTTACCGCGATCATGGGACCGTCCGGCTCGGGCAAGTCCACCCTGATGCACTGCGCGGCCGGCCTCGACACCCTCACAGCCGGCCGCGCGTGGATCGGGGACACCGAGCTCGGCCCACTGGGCGACCGGCGGCTCACGCTGCTGCGCCGGGAGCGGCTCGGCTTCGTGTTCCAGGCGTTCAACCTGGTGCCCACGCTCACCGTCCGGGAGAACATCACCCTCCCGCTGGACCTCGCCGGGGCCGCCCCCGACGAGGCCTGGCTGACGACCCTCATCGACGTCGTCGGCCTCGGCGACCGGCTGCACCACCGGCCGAGCGAGCTCTCCGGCGGCCAGCAGCAGCGGGTCGCGGTGGCCCGGGCGCTGGCCGGGCGGCCGCAGGTGGTCTTCGCCGACGAGCCGACGGGCAACCTCGACTCCCGCACCGGCGGCGAGGTCCTCGGCCTGCTGCGCCGCGCGGTGGACGAGATGGGCCGGGCCGTCGTCATGGTCACCCACGACCCGACGGCGGCCGGGTACGCCGACGAGGCGCTGTTCCTCGCCGACGGACGCCTGGTGGACCGGATGGAGCGGCCCACGTCCGGGCTGGTGCTGGACCGGATGAAGGCCTTCGAACGGGGGCGGTCGTGACGGTCCTCGACCCGGTCGTGCTGCGCCTCGGCCTGCGCTCGCTGCGCGCTCACAAGCGGCGGCTGGCCGGCACGCTCCTGTCCATCCTGCTCGGCGTCAGCTTCCTCACCGGCACGATGGTGCTGGGCGACACCCTGCGGGCCAACTTCGACACCCTCTTCGCCGATGCCAATGCGGGCACCGACGTCGTCGTGCGCAGCGCCGACGTGCTCGACTCCCCGGGGACGCCCGGCGGTGTCCGGGCACCGGTGGACGCGGCGCTCGCCGACCGGCTGCGCGCCGTGCCCGGGGTCGCGGCCGCCGAGCCGTCCGTCCAGGGCGCGGGCCAACTCGTCGGCGCCGACGGCAGACCGATCGGTGGCCAGGGCCCGCCCACCCTCGCGGGGAACTGGCTCGCCGACGGTCGGCTCAACCCGTACCGGCTGGCCGAGGGCCGGGCGCCGGCCGCCCCGGGCGAGGTCGTGATCAACCGGGGGGCCGCCAAGAGCGGTGGGCTGCACGTCGGTTCGACCACCGTGCTGCGCACGCCCGATCCGGTGCCGGTCACCGTCGTTGGCATCGCGACCTTCGGCGCGAGCGCGGACGGCATGGGGCCGAGCACGTTCACGGCGATGACGTTCGCGGACGCCGAGCGCCACCTCACTCCCGAGGGCGCGGGGCAGGCCAGTTCGATCCAGGTCCGCGCGGCGGGTGGGGTCTCCCAGCAGGAGCTGGCGGCCCGGATCGCGCCGCGGCTGCCGGCCGGGGTGCAGGCGGTCACCGGCGCGGCGGCCACCCGGGAGAGCACCCAGCAGCTGTCCGGGCGCTTCCTGAGCATGTTCACCACGCTGCTGCTGGTCTTCGCCGGGATCGCACTGCTGGTGGCCACGTTCACCATCCACAACACCTTCGCGATCGTGGTCGCCCAGCGGACGAGGGAGAACGCGCTCCTGCGGGCGCTCGGCGCGGTCCGCGGCCAGGTGCTCGCGGCGACGCTCGCCGAGGCCCTGGCGGTCGGCGTGCTGGCCTCGCTCGGCGGGCTGCTGGGCGGGATCGGGGTGGCGACCGGGCTCAAGGCGCTGTTCTCGGCGCTCGGCTTCGCGCTGCCGACCGGCGGCATGGTGATCAGCACCGCCGCGGTGGTGCTGCCGCTCGCGGTCGGGACGCTGGTCGCGGTGGGCTCGGCGCTGCTGCCCGCCGTGCGGGCCGGGCGGACGGCACCGCTGGCGGCGCTGCGCGAGACCGGCGTCGACCGGGCGGCCCAGGGGCGTTCGGGCGTCCTGCGGGTGCTGCTCGGGGGCCTGCTGATCGCGGGCGGGGTGCCGGCGGCGGTGCTCGGTGCCACGGACGGTCCGTCGGTGCTCCTGACGGCCGGCGGGGCGCTCGCGGTGCTGGTCGGCGTGGTGGTGCTCGGGCCGGTCGCGGCGGCGTTCGCGGTACGGGTCCTGGGCGCGCCACTGCCCCGGCTGCGCGGGGTCTCCGGCACCCTGGCCCGTCGCAACGCGGCCCGCAACCCGCGCCGGACGGCGGCCACGGCGAGCGCGCTCATGATCGGGGTCGCGGTGGTGACGCTGTTCACCGTCTTCGGTGCGTCGATCAAGGCCACCCTGGACGACACGGTCGACAAGTCCTTCGCGGGCGATCTCGCCGTCACCGCACCGTCGTTCGGCGCGGGCGGCAGCGGGATCAGCCCCAAGGCGGCCGACGCGCTCGCGGGACTGCCCGAGGTGCGGCAGACGGTCGGCCTCGGCCGCGGCGTGGCCCGGATCGACGGTCACGGCCGGGTGCTGGACGTCACCGATCCGGCCCGCCTGGTCGGGATCGTCGACCTCGGCCGGGTCGAGGGCTCGCTGGACGCCCTCGGCACGGACGGACTGGCGGTCTCCCGCGGCGAGGCGGAGCAGCAGGGCTGGAAGCTCGGCCAGAGCGTGACGGTCGGCTTCGCGGACGGCGCGAGCGGTCCCTTCGCCATCCGCGCGCTCTACGAGGGCGGCGGGCTGGCGGGGGACTACCTGATAACCCGCCAGGCCTGGGCGCCCCACCGGGGGCAGGACAGCGACACCCTGGTCGCGGTCGGGCTGCGGGCCGGCGTCTCCCCGGCGGCCGGCAAGGCGGCGGTGCAGCAGGCGCTGGTCCCGTACGGCGGTCCGCAGGTGCAGGACCGGGCGGAGTACGCGGCGAGTGCGGCCTCCGGGGTCGACACGATGCTCTCGGTGGTCTACGCCCTGCTGGCGCTGGCGGTGCTGATCGCGCTGCTGGGCATCGCCAACACGCTGACGCTGGCGGTGCACGAGCGGACCAGGGAGCTGGGCCTGCTGCGGGCGGTCGGCCAGACCAGGGCGCAGCTGCGGGGCATGGTGCGCTGGGAGTCGGTGCTGGTGGCCGCCTTCGGGACGGTCGGCGGGCTCGGGCTCGGGGCCTTCCTCGGCTGGGCGCTCGTGCGGGCCTCCGACAGCGCGGGGACGGGTTCGTTCGCGATACCGCCGGTGCAACTGGCGGTGGTCCTGACGGCCGGTCTGCTGGCGGGCGCGGTGGCCGGGCTCCGTCCGGCGGGCCGGGCGGCACGGCTGGACATCCTGCGGGCGATCGCCACGGACTGACCGGCGGGAGAGCACGGGACCACAGGGAGGTGACCGAAGAAGAGCCCAGGCCGGAGAAGGGCCGACAGCGAAGAAGGGCCCAGGACGAGGAAGGGCTCAGCGAAAGGAGAACCAAGGAACGGACATGGCGAACGCCCCCAGGAGAAGGCACCGACCCGGCACCCGGCCGGGACGTCAGTCCGCCGCCCGCGGGAACACCTCCCGCAGCAGCGGGTCCGGCAGGCCGCGGCGGCGCCACTCGCGCGGGTAGCCGAGCGAGACCTCCTCGAAGGGCACGCCGTCGTAGCTGGTCTTGCGCGGGATGTGGAGGTGGCCGTAGATCATCGCGGCGGTGTTGAAGCGGCGGTGCCAGTCGGCCGTCAGCTCGGTGCCGCACCACTGGGCGAACTCGGGGTACCAGAGGATCTCGGTGGGGTGGCGGACCAGCGGGTAGTGGTTGACCAGGACGAGCGGCAGGTCCGGGTCGCAGGCCGCGAGCCGCTGCTCGGTCAGCCGGACGCGCTCGCGGCACCAGGAGTCGCGGTCCGGGAACGGATCGGGGTGCAGCAGCCGCTCGTCCGCGCACACGATGCCGCTCTCGTAGGCGGCCGCCAGGGACTCCTCCTTGGTGGTCGTGCCCGGCGCACGGAAGGAGTAGTCGTAGAGGAGGAAGAGCGGGGCGACGGCGACCGGCCCGCCGGCACCCTGCCAGACCGGGTACGGGTCCTCGGGGGTGAGCACCCCGAGCCGGCGGCACATGGCGACCAGGTGCTCGTAGCGGGCCACGCCGCGCAGCTGCACCGGGTCCTCGGGGTGGGTCCACAGCTCGTGGTTGCCGGGGGCCCACACCACGCGGGCGAAGCGTTCGGCGAGCAGTCCGAGCGCCCACTCGATGCTGGTGGAGAGCTCGGCGACGTCACCGGCGACGATCAACCAGTCGTCGGGGCTGGTGGGTTGGAGCTTCTCCACCAGGCCGCGGTTCTCCTCGTAGGAGATGTGCAGGTCGCTGACGGCGAGCAGCCTCCCGCCCGCCGCGCCGCTCCCCGGCTGCGCTCCGCTGCCGTACTCGGTCGTCACTCCTGCCCCCTGTGGTCACCGGTCGATGCCGCCACAGTACGGGGCAGGGCCGGGTTCGCGGGGCGGAACCGCGGAGCTCAGCGGCGCGCGGGGAGGCGGCCGGGCTCAGGAGCTGGGGGTCCGGTTCAGGAGCCGAACTCCATGATCACGCCGTGCGCCGAGACGGTGGTGGCGGTGAAGACGGCGAGCGCGGCGACGCCGAGCACGAGGCCGAGGACCGCCCGGCCGCGTCGCCGGGTGCCGCGGACCAGGGCGAGCGTGCCGAGGACGATGGCCAGCGGGCCGAGGACGATGTTGAAGATCAGCAGGCCGGGGAGGCCGAGCAGGAAGGAGGCGACGGCGAGGTTGTCGGCCTCGGTGACGGTCCCTTGGCTCGCGGTGGCCGGCTGGTGGTCGGTGACGGTGCTCATGACGGTGGCGGGTCCTCTCTGGTGAAAGGAGCGGTGAAAGGGGCGGAGAAAGGAGCTGGGTCGGAAGGAGCCGAGGGCGGCAGGGGCTCAGCGCTGCCGCAGGCGGGCGATGCCCTCGCGGGCGCCGAAGGCGAGCAGCCAGGCGGTGATGGCAGCGGAGGCGGTGAGGAAGACCGGGAGCGAGGTGTGTGCGGCGGCGCCGATCAGGACACCCATGGCGACGAGGGCGGAGAGCAGGATCACGGCCGACCAGTCCTTTCCGGTTTCGGCTTCGGTTTCGGATTCGACGTCGGGTTCAGTCTCGGCGTCGAGCCTGACCCCGGTTTCGGTTGACAAGTGTTCACCGAGTTGGCCTCACTCTACGCCGGGCTGGCCAGGTTCGGCAAACAGTTGTTTACTGAATGGCGTGAATCACACCGAGGGGGCCGAGTCGCCCCGGAGCGCAGGGGCCGAGCAGCCCGAGACCGTCGGCGTCAGACAGGCCCAGAAGCAGCAGAGCCGCCGGGCGCTGCTTGATGCAGGCCTGCGCCTGCTGGCCGATCAGAATCTCGCGAGCCTCGGCGTCCGCGAGGTCACCCGCGCCGCCGGGCTGTCGCCGGCCGCGTTCTACCGGCACTTCCCGGACCTCGCCGCGCTCGGCGTCGCGTTGGTCGAGGAGTCGCTGGCGAGCCTGCACCTCATGATCCGCTCGGTGCTCGTCGGGGAGGGCGGCGCCGAGGAACTGATCGACCGCGCGGTCGACGTCATCCAGCGGCACGTCCGCGAGAACCGTGCGCACGTGCGCTTCCTCGCGCGCGAGCGGCATGGCGGTGTCCGACGGGTGCGGGAGGCGATCGACGCCGAACTCGGCCGTTTCGCGGCGGAGGTGGGTGCGGCGCTCGGGCTCCAGCCGGTCTCGGCGGGCTGGAGCGAGGGCGACCTGCGGATGCTCGCCGAGTTGTACGTGGACCACATGGTGTCCACGGCCGCCGCGTTCCTGGAAGCGCTGGAGGCCCAGGAGGCCGATCCGGGCCGCGAAGGGCGGATCGCCGCGACGGCCCGGCTGCAGTTGCGCCTGATCAGCGTCGGTCGGCGCCACTGGCAGAGGAGTTGAGCGCACCGGTCGGCCGGAGTCGATGACCGCGGCCGGGGTGTGCTCCGGCCCTTCCGAGCGACCTCTCCGTTGACCTCTCGGTGGCGGCGGACCTCTTGACATCTAGTCATGTCCGCGACAGCTTTGGTGGACCCCCACACCGAGAGGTCTCTCATGAGGAAGCCGCTCATAGGCATGCTCGCGACGGTCCTGGTCGCCGGAGCCACCACGCTGGCCGGACTGGCCCCGGCACAGGCCGCCCCCCTTGCGAACGCCCCCCTTGCGAACGCCGCCCCCCTTGTGAATGTCGCGACGGGCGCCAAGGGCGCCATCGCCGCCCCCGCCCCGGCGGATGCCGCCGTCGACTTCACCGGCACGGTGGCGCTCGACAACTGTTCCGGGTCGCTGGTCCGGATGCCCGGCTCGGCAGGCAGTGACCCCGCACTCGTCCTGTCCAACGGCCACTGCCTGGAGTCCGGTATGCCCGGCCCCGGTCAGGTGGTCACCGACCAGCCGTCCAGCCGGACGTTCACCCTGCTCGACGGTTCCGGCGCCGACCTCGGCACGCTGAACGCCGTCAAGGTGGTCTACGGCGCCATGACCGACACCGACGTGTCGATCTACCAGCTCGACTCCAGCTACGACACGATCCAGGCGCAGTACGGGATCGCTCCGCTGACCGTCTCCGCCGACCACCCCGCCCAGGGGGCCGACATCCGGGTGGTCTCCGGTTACTGGAAGCGGATCTACTCGTGCTCGGTCGACGGTTTCGCCTACCAACTGCGGGAGGCGGACTGGACGTTCAAGGACTCGGTCCGCTACACGTCCGGGTGCAACGTGATCGGCGGCACCTCCGGCTCGCCGGTGGTCGACGCGAACAGCGGGTTGCTGGTCGCCGTCAACAACACGATCAACGAGAACGGCCAGTCCTGCACGCTGAACAACCCGTGCGAGGTCGACCAGGGCGGCGCGGTGACGGTCCACCAGGGCATCGGCTACGCCCAGGAGACGTACATCATCCCGCCCTGCTTCGGCGCCGGGAACGTCCTCGACCTCACCCTGCCCGGCTGTGCCCTTCCCCGCCCCTGACCAGCACCTTCCGCGATGGGCCGCCCGCCACCCGGCGGGTGGCCCATTCGGCCGTCCACCGGGCGGCCGCCGCACCAACCGCACCGCAGAGTAGTGCCGATGAGGCAGCTGTCATATCCGTTGACCAGATGGAGAGTTGATGAGCACCAGGTTCAGGAGACTGCTGGTTTCCGCCCTGCTGATACCGCTGCTGAGCGCCGGCGGCGGCCTGGCGGCCCCGGCGTTCGCGCAGGCCCCGGCGTCCGCGCAGGGCACGGCCGCGACCGCCGCCCACGCGCAGCGCGACGTGGCCGCCGACCCGACCGCGGACATCAAGGCCCGCCTCGCGGCGATCCCGGGGATGACCATCACCGAGGAGAAGCCGACCGACGCGGACCACCGGTACTTCCTCCTCACCTACACCCAGCCGATCGACCACTTCCGTCCCTGGCTGGGCACCTTCCAGCAGCGCATCAGCGTGCTGCACCGCGGCTACGACCGCCCGACCGTCTTCTACACCAACGGCTACACGCTGGGCACCACGCCCTCGCGCACCGAGCCGACCCGGCTGGTCGACGGCAACCAGGTCTCCATCGAGTACCGGTACTTCACCCCGTCGCGCCCGGAGCCGGCGGACTGGACCAAGGCCGGCATCCGCCAGGCGGCCGCAGACTCGCACCGGATCGTGACCGCGCTCAAGGAGATCTACCAGCAGGAGTGGCTCTCCACCGGCGCCAGCAAGGGTGGCATGTCCTCCACCTACTACCGCCGGTTCTACCCGGACGACGTGGCGGGCACGATCGCGTACGTCGCGCCGAACAACACCGACGTGAACGACGACGCGCCGTACTCCGAGTTCTTCCGGAACGTCGGCACCCCCGAGTGCCGGGCCGCGCTCGACGCGGTGCAGCGCGAGCTGCTGGTGCGCCGGGACCGGCTGGAGGCGCGCTTCACGGCCGACAACAAGGCGGCCGGCTCGACCTTCGCCGTCGTCGGTTCGGTGGACCGGGCCTACGAGGGCAGCGTGCTCGACGTGGTCTGGGGCTTCTGGCAGTACAGCCTGCAGTCCGACTGCGCGAAGGTCCCGGTGGCGGCCACCGCGACCGACGACGAGCTGTACAAGTGGTTCGACGCTCAGGAGGGCGTGACCAGCTCCAGCGACCAGGGCCTCGCCAAGTACACCGCGTACTACTACCAGGCCGCGACCGAACTCGGCGCGCCCTACTTCGACGTCTCGTACCTGAAGGACCTCCTGCACTACGACTACAAGGAGCTGTACGCGCCCCGCGCGTACGTGCCCAAGGAGATCCCGACCACCTTCAACCCGAAGGCGATGCCCGACATCGACCGCTGGGTGAAGCGCGAGGCCGAGCGGATCATCTTCGTCTACGGCGGCAACGACCCGTGGGGCGCCAAGCCGTTCGAGCTCGGCCGGGGCAGCGACGACTGCTACGTCTACACCGTCCCGGGCGGCAACCACGGCTCCAACATCGGCAAGCTGCCGGCCGAGGAGTCGGCCGCGGCGACCGCCAAGGTGCTGGAGTGGGCCGGCCTGGCCGGTGGCCAGGACGACGCGCGCTCGCTCGCGAAGTCGCAGTCGCAGGCACCGTCGTCGCAGTACCGGATCCCGCCGTTCGGCCCGCTCGACGAGGAGGGCCAGAAGCTGGAGCGCCACCCGCTCTAGTGTCGTAGCCGGGTACCACGCACGCAGGAAGGCCGCCTCCGCTCGGTGAATTCGAGGGGGCGGCCTTTCGCGTCCGGTTCTCGCTCCGGCTTTCGCGTCCGGCTTTCGCGTCCGGCTCTCGCGTCCGGCTTTCGCGTCCGGCCGGAAGCCGCCCCCGCCGAACCCCTCCCCGAAGCAGTGAATCGGTGCTTCAATGCTTCCGTGGCCTACCGACGCACCCCCGCCGTCCAAGCCCGTCTGGACGCCCAGCGCGAGGCCGTGCTGCAGGCGGCCGTCGGCCTGCTCGCCGAGCGCGGGTACGGCGGCTGCACGATGGCCGCGGTCGCGGACCGCGCCGGGATCGCCACCGGCAGCGTGTACCAGCACTTCACCAACAAGGCCGAGTTGTCGGTGCAGTTGTTCCGCCGGGTGGTCACGCGCGAGATCGCTGCGGTGAACGCGGCCGTCGCCCGCCGGGAGACGCCCGAACAGCGGATCGCCGCGGTCGTGGAGACGTTCGCCGCCCGTGCCCTGCGCGCGCCACGGCTGGCGTACGCGCTGCTGGTCGAGCCGGCCGACGCGGTCGTGGACGCCGAACGCCTGGTGTTCCGGCGGGCGTTCCGCGACGTGATCGCGGCCGAGATCGCCGCCGCCGTGGCCGCCGGGCGGCTGCCCGCCCAGGACCCGGTGCTGACCGCCGCCGCCCTGGTCGGCGCGGTCGGCGAGGCCCTGGCCGGCCCCCTGGCCGCCGAGCCCGAGCCCGATCTGGCCCGCATGGAGCCCGAGCCCGCGCTGGCCCCCGCCGAGCCCGAGCCGCCCCGCACCACCCCCGCCGGAGCCGGACCCGAACGGACCACCGCCGAGGTGGTCCCCGCCCTGGTCTCCTTCACCCTGCGTGCCCTGGGAGGACGCGATGACAGCGACGCATGAGGTCACCAACCAGGTGCCCCTGCCGTACGGACACGACACCGCCGCCGATCCGACCCTGCTCGCCGCCCTGGACCGGGCCGGCGCCGGCTGGGCCGAGCCCGAGCTGCGCGAACTCGGCCGCCTGGCCGGCTCCGAGCAGGCCGCCGAGTGGGGCCGGCTGGCCAACGAGAACCCGCCGGTGCTGCGCACCCACGACCGCTTCGGCCACCGGATCGACGAGGTCGAGTTCCACCCGGCCTGGCACGAGCTGATGCGCACCGCCGTCTCCCACGGCCTGCACGCCGCGCCCTGGCGGGACGGCCGGCCCGGCGCCCACTCCGCCCGCGCCGCGAAGTTCTTCGTGTGGGGCCAGGTCGAGGCGGGCCACACCTGCCCGGTCTCGATGACCTACGCCGCCGTCCCGGCCCTGCGGGCGAACCCTTCCCTGGCGGCCGAGCTGGAACCGCTGCTGGCCGCCACGGAGTACGACTTCGGGCTGCGCGAGCCGCGCTCCAAGCGCGGGCTGATCGCCGGCATGTCGATGACCGAGAAGCAGGGCGGCTCGGACGTCCGCACCAACACCACCACGGCCACCCCGCACGCGGACGGCACCTACCGCCTGACCGGCCACAAGTGGTTCACCTCGGCGCCGATGTCCGACCTCTTCCTGACGCTCGCCCAGGCGCCGGGCGGGCTCAGCTGCTTCGTGCTGCCGCGCGTGCTCCCGGACGGCGGCCGCAACCGCCTCCACCTGATGCGGCTCAAGGACAAGCTGGGCAACAAGTCCAACGCCTCCGCCGAGCTGGAGTACGACGGCGCGGTGGGCTGGCTGGTCGGCGAGGAGGGCCGGGGCGTGCCGACCATCATCGAGATGGTCAACATGACCCGCCTCGACTGCACCGTCGGCGGCGCCTCCGGCATGCGCTACGGCGCGACCCGGGCCGTCCACCACGCCGTCCACCGGCGGGTGTTCGGCAAGGCGCTGGTGGACCAGCCGCTGATGCGCAACGTGCTCGCCGACCTGGTGGTGGAGTCCGAGGCCGCCACGGCCGTCGCCATGCGGCTGGCCCACGCCACCGACCTCGCCCTCGCCGGGGACGAGAACGAGGCGCTGGTACGGCGGTTGGGGCTGGCCGTCGCCAAGTACTGGGTCTGCAAGCGCGGTCCGGCGCACGCGGCCGAGGCGCTGGAGTGCCTGGGCGGCAACGGCTACGTGGAGGAGTCCGGCATGCCGCGGCTCTACCGGGAGGCGCCGCTGGTCTCGATCTGGGAGGGCTCGGGCAACGTCGCCGCCCTGGACGCGCTGCGGGCCATGGCCAGGCGCCCGGAGAGCGTCGAGGCGTTCCTCGGCGAGCTCGACTCGGCGGCCGGCGCGGACCGCCGCCTGGACGCGGCGGTCGCCGAACTGCGCAAGCAGCTCTCCGACCCGACGGACCTGGAGTACCGCACCCGCCGCCTGGTCGAGGCGATGGCGCTGGCCTTCCAGGGCTCGCTGCTCGTCCGGTACGGCAGCCCGGCGGTGGCCGACGCCTTCTGCGCGACCCGCCTCGGTGGCGACCACGGCGGTGCGTTCGGCACCCTGCCGCCCGGCGTCGACGTCACGGAGATCATCGACCGCGCCCGCCCGGTGCCCGCGTGAACGACCACACCGCGGAAGGCGCCGAGGCGGCGGTCGTCCGGGCGTTCTGGCGGGACCTCGGCCTGCCCGGCCTGATCGACGTGCACACCCACTTCATGCCGCAGAACGTCCTCGACAAGGTGTGGGCGTACTTCGACGCGGCCGGCCCGCTGGTGAACCGCCCCTGGCCGATCACCTACCGGGAGGCCGAGGAGCGGCGCGTCGAGCGGCTGCGGGAGTTCGGTGTCCGCGCGTTCACCTCCATGCTCTACCCGCACAAGCCGGGCATGGCCGCCTGGCTGAACGCGTGGGCCGCCGACTTCGCCGCCCGCACGCCGGACTGCCTGCACACCGCGACGTTCTTCCCCGAGCCCGGGGCGGCGGAGTACGTGGCGCGCGCGATCGACGAGGGCGCCCGGGTGTTCAAGGCGCACCTCCAGGTCGGCGGCTACGACCCGGCGGACGCGCGGCTGGACGACGTGTGGGGGCTGCTGGCGGAGAGCGGCACCCCGGTGGTGACGCACTGCGGATCCGGGCCGGTGCCGGGCAAGTTCACCGGTCCGGGGCCGATCGGCGAGGTGGTGGCCCGCCATCCCGGGCTGGTGCTGGTGGTCGCCCACCTCGGCATGCCCGAGTACCGGGACTTCCTCGACCTCGCCGAGCGCCACCCGGCCGTCCGGCTGGACACCACGATCGCGTTCACCGACTTCGCCGAGGCCGACGTCCCGTTCCCGCGCGACGAACTCCCGCGCCTGCGCGGGCTGCAGGAGCGCGTCCTGCTCGGCAGCGACTTCCCGAACATCCCGTACCGGTACGTCCACCAGCTGGAGTCGCTGGCCGGGCTGGGCCTGGGGGAGGAGTGGCTGCGGGCCGTCTGCCACGACAACGCGGCGGGTCTGTTCGGTCTCGGCGGCCCGTCCGCGTAGGCCGCCGAACGTCCGCGTGCAGCAGGTCGGTCGACGTTCCGCAGCATCTGGACCACGTCCGCGCGCACCAGGTCAGTCGACGTTCCGCAGCACCCGGACCACGTCCGCGTGCAGTCCGGGCGCGGCGGCGAGGAACCCGTCGGACGCGGCCGTCCAGGCCGCCCCGGCGGTGTCCGTCACCGTCGCGCCCGCCTCGCTCGCGATCAGTGCGCCGGGCAGCAGGTTGGGCGCGTCGGCGCCGTACTCCCAGAACAGCGCGAGGTGCCCGGAGCCGACCTGCGCCACCTGGAGGGCGGTCGGACCGAGGTTGCGCACCGCGACGACGGCGCCGGCCATCGCGGTCAGCGACTCGCCCGCCCGGCGCAGGGCGACCGGGTCGCCGGCGGCGGTCGGCGGCTGGCTGGTCGCCGCGACGGCCGACCCCAGGGTGCGGGGCAGCGGCGCGATCGGCCGCCCGTCCAGGTGGGCGCCGCCGCCGAGCACGGCGCGGTAGGTCCGTCCACCGAGCAGCTCGGGCGCGTGGACCACGGCCAGCACGGCCCGGCCGTCCCGGACGAGCGTCGCGGTGACGGCCCAGTACGGCAGGCCGAGCAGGTACTGCACGGCGCCGTCGGTGGCGTCGCACAGCCACCACTCGCCCTCGGCCGGCACCGCGCCGTCGAACTCGTCGTCCAGCCAACCGGCGTCCGGGCGCAACGAGCCGAGCCGCTCCCGCAGTTCGGCTGCGGCGGGGCCGTCGATCTCGGCGAACCGCGCCACCGCCTCCTCGGCCGTCCGCGCCGGGGTCGGCTCGGTGGGCCGTCGCGCCACCAGCTTCGCGCCGACCTCGCGCACCGCGGCCTCCACACCCTCGGCCAGCGCCCACAGCTCCATCGTCGTACCCCACTCCTGGCCGGACCGTCCGGCCGCACAGGACAAGGAGTACCGTCGGACCGGATGAACAGGACGCTCAACGGGCTCGGAATGATGGAGATCGGACACCATGGATCTATCGACGGCTGATCCGGACACGGCCCTCGACCTCCTCGACCGCCGGCTGGTCTGCGCGCTCCAGGTCGACGGCCGGGCCGAGACCGGCCGGATCGCCGAGGTGCTGGGCGTCTCCGCCCGGACGGTCACCCGTCGCCTGGCCAGGCTGCGCGGGGCCGGCGTGCTGCGGGTGGTGCGGATGCCGGACGTGGAGGACGCGGCCGTCGGCGCGCTGCTGCTGCGCGTGCGGGTGCTGCGCGGCACGGTGGACGCCATCGCGAAGGCGCTGGCCGACCGCCCGGACGTCCCGTTCGTCGACGTGATGCTCGGCGGCCAGGAGATCGGCGCCGTCATGCTGAGCGACGCCGGCGGCCGCGACCGCCTGCTGTACGGGCAGCTGCCCGCGACCGCCGCCGTCACCGAGACCACCACCCACGCCGTCCTGCACGCCTACGCGGACGCCGGGCAGTGGCAGGCCGGATACCTGGAGGCGGACGAAGCCGCGGCGCTCGCCCGGCCCGTCGCACCGCGCCCGCGGACGCCCCCGCCGTTGGACGAGCTGGACCACGCGCTGCTGGCCCGGCTCACCGAGGACGCCCGGCAGTCGCACGCCGCCCTCGCCGAGGCCGTCGGCGCACCCGAGTCGACCGTCCGCCGCCGCCTGCACCGCCTCGACAAGTCCGGGCTGCTGCGCACCCACGCGACCGTCGACCCCCGGCTGCTCGGCCTGGCCGTGGACGCCAACCTCTGGCTGGACGTGCCGCCCGGCCGGCTCGCCGAGACCGGCGCGGCCCTGGCCGGGCACCCGCACGTGCACGGGGTGCTCGCGACCAGCGGGCCGACGAACCTGATGGCCGCGGTGTTCTGCCGGGACCACGCGGGGCTCTACCGGTTCGTCACGGACACCCTCGGCCCGCTCGGGGTGACGCGCGCCGAGACGGCGATCGTCGCGCGCGCGGTGAAGCGGGCGGGCGTCCCGCTCAGGAGGCTCGGCCCACAGCGGTGACCGGGCCCACCGGGGCCTCGCCAGCGTCCCGGCGTCCCAAGTGCCCAAGCACCCAAGCGCCCCGGCGCCCCAACGCCCAAGCGCCTACCGGCCTCAGACGCCGGTGCTCGACCCCGGACGGATGACCATCAGCACCACGACGACCGCCCACAGCAGGTTGAAGACGCCGGCCGTCATCGGCAGCATCTTGAGGCCCTTCACGGCCTTGTCGCGCTGCTCGTCCCCGGTCTCCTGGGCGAGCGCGTCGACGGCGGCCTGCTGGCCGGGCAGCACGAAGAGCAGCAGCGAGAGCGCGGCGACCGCGGTCAGGACCATCGAGACGATCAGCCAGGACTGCCCGAGCACGTCCATCACCTGGGCCAGTCCGATGCCCAGCACCGGCACGGCCACCCCCAGCAGCGCGTAGACCTGGGTGATCCGGTGCAGGATCCGCAGCACGCCGGCGTCGGAGGCCTGGTCGGGCCCGCCCGCCAGCGCCGCCTTCGCACGGCGCGGGAACATGCTGACGGCCACCGCGACCGGGCCTATGAACAGGACCGACGCGAGGACGTGCAGGCTCAGCAGGAACTTGGCCATGGCGGGGACACCCTTAATCCGGCGGTGGGCAGCGATTCGGCGGGGCGGCCGCGGTCCGGCGCCCGACCAGGCACGCTAACACCGCTTACCCCGGCGCCCGCCGCGCGGGTCAGGCCCCGGCCGTCAGCTCCACGACCTGCGGCTCGGCGGTGCTGACCGCCGCCACCGCGGCGCCGTGCGCCGGGTCCGTCCAGTCGACGAAGTGCAGGTCCTGGTGGCGGCTGCGCAGCGGGCCGTCCGCCGGGACGGCCAGTGGCAGGTCGGAGAGGTCGACCGCGGCCAGCGTGTCCATGCTGGTCCGCCCGATCTTGATCAGCGACTCCTTGCGCACCCACAGCCGCAGGAAGGCCCGGTCCGGCTCCGGGGCCGCCTGCACCAGGGCGAGCTCGGCCGGCGCGAGCACCCGCTGCGCGACCTCGCCCAGCGAGCGCCCGCGCGCGGCGAGCTCGACGTCGACGCCGACGGGCTCGAAGCCGGCGGCCGCGGCGACCACGCCCCGGGTGTGCGAGAGGCTCACGTGCACGTCCGGGTGGTCCGGGAGGAACGGCTTGCCGTGGTCGGCCCGGCCGCAGTCGGGGCACTGCTGGGCGAGCGCGAGGCCGTCGGCCGGGACGCCGAGGAGCCGGGCGGCGCAGAGCCGGACCAGGAGGTGGCCGGCGGTGAAGTCGACCCGCCCGGTCTCCGTCCGGAAGCGTGCCGCGCGTTGCCGTTCGAGGTCCGTGAGCAGGTGCTCGCCCACCTCGGGGCGGCGCAGGACGGCCTCGGCGGAGGCGACGGCGACGAGCGGGGCGGGCCGGTCCTGGCGCCGGTCGTGGTCCTCGGTGGTCATGTCCCCAACCTAGGCCATGGGCCCGCGCCCCGGGGGCCGGTCGATCCGCTCGGCCGTTCGATGGACACCGGGATCGGATCCGAGGATCCACAGGGTATGAATAGTCCGATTTGTGACGTCATGTCGCGAATATGTGGGATCACCAGGTAATCACCCGAAGATGGCAGGTTGAGCGACCTGCCTTTTTCCTTGTGTGGAGGAACGCGTCGATGGGTCAGGGCACCGGTACGCCGGATCACAGAACGACCGCCGTGAAGAGACCGCAGGTTCCCGGCCGCCGGGCCGTGCGGATCGCCGTCGCCACGGCCTTCGCCGCGGTGCCGATGGCCGCCGTGCTGTCGGTCGTTTCCGCCGCGCCGCTGGCGCCGCCGCTCGGCGCCTGCACCGGGCCCGACTGCCCGTCCACCTGGCCGCCGCCGAACAACGGCGACTTCACCGGCCGGGACGCCACGATCAACGTCTTCACCGGCGGCGACTACACCGTCAACGGCCGTGCCGCCGAGGCCGAGGGCAAGATCGTCACGCTCGGGGTCCTGACCCTCGACAAGAACGGGGGCGGCGTCTACAACATGGGCGTCGTGGGTGTCGGCTCACGCGTCGTGCCGCCCAACGGCAGCGACTTCGTCACCACCGGCGGCAACGTCGACGTGAAGAGCGGCAACTCGATCCTGATCGGCGGCAGCGACTCCCACGGCCCGGCTTTCGGCAACCTGCGCCACGCGGGCAGTGTCACCGGAACCGTCAGCATCGACCCGATCGGCGAGTCGATCCAGGACCCGAACGCGGCAGCGCCGTACCAGACGGTGCTCACCCAGATCGAGGAGGTCTCGGACTGCGTCGGGCGGGCCACCGCCACGGGCACCGTCGACGTGTCCTCCAGTCAGGCCACCTTCACCGGTGACGGCACCAGCACGAAGCAGGTCTTCAACGTCACCCGGAACCTCGCCTCGCCGACCGGCGGGCAGATCGGCCTGGTGTTCAACAACATCCCGGCCGGGGCCACCGTCGTGGTGAACATGCTCGGCGACAGCCCGGTCATCAACACCTACACGGGCACCGGCCTGGCCGGGGACCAGACCACGGACATGCGCTCGAAGCTGATGTACAACTTCCCGACCGCGACCACGGCGCAGATCCTCGGCAGCGCCCAGTTCCAGGGCTCTGTCCTGGCGGGCAACCCGGGCGGGACGACGACCATCGCCCAGGCGGGCATGAACGGCCGGGTGTACCTCGCGGGCAACCTGATCCACACCGGCACCGGCGGCTACGAGATCCACAGCTACCCGTTCGACGGGGACCTGCCGGAGTGCAAGACCTCGCCGAGCCCGTCGCCGTCGTCCAACTCGCCGTCCCCGTCGCCGACGAACTCGCCGTCTCCGACGAACTCGCCGTCTCCGACGAACTCCCCGTCCCCGACGAACTCCCCGTCTCCGACCAGCTCCCCGTCCCCGACGAACTCCCCTTCGCCGACCAACTCGCCTTCGCCGACCAACTCCCCTTCGCCGACCAACTCGCCTTCGCCGACCAACTCCCCGTCTCCGACGAACTCCCCGTCGCCGTCCCCGACCGCGAGCACCACGTCGCCGTCGGCCACCACCACCTCGCCCTCGGCGAGTTCGTCCACCGCGGGCCCTGTGCCGACCAGCTGGCACCCGACCGGACACGAGTCCAGCGGTCACCACCACCACGGTGGCGGTGAGCTGCCGTCGACGGGCGCGGGCAACGCCCCGTTCGTCCTCGGCGCCGCGGGCGTCGGCGCACTCGCCCTCGGCGGCCTCGCCGTGATGGTCGCCCGCCGCCGCGGCCGCCACAGCTGACCACCCCCACGGCACGACGGGCCGCCCGGTCACTCCCGACCGGGCGGCCCGAGCCGTGCCTGCGGCCGTCGGCGAGCGTATGAAGAGGCCGGAACGCGAGGGGCCGGCCACCGGTCGTGCGGTCAGCGTCCCGCGAGGAACCGGTCCATGGCCTTCGTCACTGCCCCACGACGCGGGCAGGGAGCGCCCGTTCCCGGCCGGATCCCCCGGCCGGGAAGCCCGGGCCCGGTCAGGTCACCTCGCCCCGGCGGGAGAACCGTTCCTGCCGCCACTCGCTGCTCTCCAGCACCTCCGCCAGCTGCTGCGCCGCGTCCCAGACGTCGACGTGGGACAGGTAGAGCGGGGTGAACCCGAAGCGCATCAGGTCCGGCGCGCGGAAGTCCCCGATCACGCCGCGCGCGATCAGCGCCTGCACCACCGGGTAGCCGTCGGCGAACCGCAGCGCGACCTGGCTGCCGCGCCGGGCGTGCTCGCGCGGGGTCGCCACCTCGATCCCGTCCAGGCCCTCGACCAGCGCGATGAACAGGTCGGTCAGCGCGAGGCTCTTCGCCCGCACGGCGGCCAGGTCGGCGCGCTCCCACACGTCCAGGCTGGCGCCCAGCGCGGCCTGGCCGAGCAGTGACGGCGAGCTGCACAGGAAGCGCCCGATGCCCTCCTTGGGGTCGTACCCGGGCTCGAACGCGAACGGCCGCGCGTGGCCGAACCAACCGCTCAGCGGCTGCACCGGACCGGCCGCCAGGTGCCGCTCGGCGACGTACAGGAAGGCCGGCGCGCCCGGGCCGCCGTTCAGGTACTTGTAGGTGCAGCCGATCGCGAAGTCCGCGCCCGAGGCGCCGAGTTCGACCGGCAGCGCGCCCACCGAGTGGCACACGTCCCAGATCATCAGCGCGCCCGCGGCCTGCACGCGCGCGGTGATCCCGGGCATGTCGAGCAGCTCGCCGGTGCGGTAGTCCACGTGGGACAGGACGACGGCGGCGACGTCCCCGTCCAGGTGCGCGTCCAGCTCCTCCGGGCGGATCAGCACGCTGCGCGCGCCCTCGACCAGGCCGGTCACGCCCTCGGCGATGTAGAGGTCGGTCGGGAACGCCTCGGCGTCGCCGAGCACCGTGCCGCGCCCCGGGCGCAGCCGCAGCGCCGCCGAGAGCACCTTGAACAGGTTCACCGACGTGGTGTCGCAGACCGCGACCTCGTCCGCGCCGGCCCCGACCAGCGGTGCGATCCGGCGGCCGAGCGCGTACGGCTGCTCGAACCAGCCGGCGTCGTTCCAGCTGCGGATGAGGTCGCGGCCCCACTCCTCCTCGACCACCTGGCGCACCCGCTCGGGCGTGCGCACCGGCAGTGCGCCCAGCGAGTTCCCGTCCAGGTAGATCACCCCGTCCGGCAGTGCGAACTCCTTGCGGAACGCCGCCAGCGGGTCGACGGCGTCCAGCGCCGCGCACTCCTCGCGCGTGAGCGCACCCGTGATCTTGCCCGTGCCCATGTCCTGCCTCTCGCTCACATCTCGTCCCGGATGGACCACAGCTCCGGGAACACGTCCTGGTCGGCCGACTTGCGCAGCCAGGTCAGCCCGCTGGAGCCGCCCGAGCCGGGCTTGGCGCCCATCGTGCGGCGGACCGCGTTCAGGTGGCGCTGGCGCCACCGGGTGACCCGCTCGGCGACGTCCAGCAGCACCTCGGCGAGCGGCTGGAGGCCGGCGAACTCCGGCTCGGCGTACACCCGGCGCCAGGCCGCCTCGACCTCGGGGGAGGCGTGGTGGCGCTGCTCGGACGGCAGGTGCGGGACGGTCAGTCCCTGGCGGGCGAGCACGGCCAGCGCGTCGTCGTACAGGCTGGGGGCGCGCAGCGCCTCGGCCAGCTCGTCGCGGGTGCGCGGCGCGTCCGCGTACATGTTCAGCAGCGCGGCGTTCTTGTTGCCGAGCAGGAACTCCAGGTGCAGGAAGGCCGAGGACTGGAAGCCCGAGGCCTCGCCGAACAGCGCGCGGAAGGAGTTGAACTCCTGCGGTGTCATGGTGGCGAGCAGGTCCCAGGACTCGGTCAGCACGTCCTGGACGTGCGTGCCGCGCCGCAGGGCGGCGAGCGCCGCCGGCAGGTCGTCCTCGCGCAGTGCCTGCTGGGCGAGCGTCCACTCGTGCCGCAGCAGGTCGAACAGCAGCTCCATCACCTGCGTGGTGACGATGAACGACATCTCGGCCGGCGCCTTGCTGAGCGGGTGCTGCAGGCCGTGCAGCTCGTCCAGGCGCGCGTAGCGGGCGTACGGGGTCCCCCGACCCGGTTCCTCGCCCCCGACGAATGACAGGCTGGGCGTTTCCACCGTGTCGTGCCCCATCCCGATCCCTCCTGACGGCCGGGCACCACGGCCCGGGCCCGGTGACCAGGCGGACGGCCTGGTTCCACCGGGGGCCCCATTGTGCGGCGGTGTCGGCCCCGGATTGAATGGCCTCCGGGTACCGCAACGGGCCCTCGGGCTGGTGTTCGCGAGGCGTTGCGCCGATTCCCTTTACGATCGGCAAGACCGCCGATTCCAGCCACTCGCACGCCACGTGCACAGCACTCCGGGAGCCGCCATGGACGCCGTCGACCGCCGCCTGCTGGCCGAGCTCCAGGCCGACGCCAGGCTCTCGTACAACGAACTCTCCCGCCGGGTGAGCCTGTCCGCACCCGCGGTGGCCGAACGGGTCCGCCGGCTGGAGGCGGACGGTGTGATCACCGGCTACCACGCCCACGTGGACCTTCCCCGCGCCGGGCTGCCGATCACGGCGCTGGTCCAGATCCAGTGCTACGGCCCGCGCTGCGTGCTGCGCGACCCGGAGGTGGCGAACTGGCCCGAGGTCCTCCAGCTGCACCGGGTCACCGGCGGGGCCTGCTGCGTGCTGCTGGTCGCGGCGCCCACGATGGCCGAGTTCGAGCGGCTGTGCGACCGGCTCGGCGGCTACGGCCAGCCGTCGAGCTCGATGATCCTCTCCAGCCCGGTGCCGTGGCGCACGGTCGTCGTGCCGTGACTCCCGTGACGCCCATGGCTCCCGTGACTCCCGTGGCCGTGGGGAAAACCCCTCCCCGGTCCCGGGACCGGGGAGTAGGTTCCTCGGCATGCCGAACGAGCGTCACATCCTGCTTCTGACCGGGAGCCTCCGCGCCGGATCCTCCAACGAGACGGTGCTGCGGACGGCCGAGGCCCTCGCCGCCGGGGCCCCGGGCCTGCGCGCCACCTACTTCGAGGGGCTGGCCGACCTCCCGCACTTCAACCCCGACCACGACACCGATCCGCTGCCGGAGGCGGTGGCCGCGCTGCGCGCCGCGGTCGAGGCCGCCGACGCGCTGCTGATCTGCACGCCGGAGTACGCGGGCACGCTGCCCGGTTCGTTCAAGAACCTGCTGGACTGGACGGTCGGCGGGGTCGAGATCTCCGACAAGCCGGCGGCCTGGATCAACTGCGCCGCCCCCGGCCGCGGCGAGGGCGCCGAGGCCACCCTGCGCGCCGTCCTGGGCTACACCGGCGCGGCCGTCGTGGACGCGGCCTGTGTCCGGATCCCGCTGGACCGCGGGGCGGTCGGTGCGGACGGCCTGATCGCCGACCCGCTGGTGCGGGAGCGGATCGGTGAGGTGCTGACCCGCCTCGCCGCGGCCTGACGGCGCGGCCGGCCGGGCCCGGCGCCGTTCAGCGCCGCCGGGCCCGGCGCCCTTCAAGGGCCGCCAGTGCCCCTCAGTGCCCCTCGGCGATGTGCACGCCGAGCCCGGCCAGGCCGTTCAGGAACAGCTCGACGCCCACCGCCGCCAGCAGCAGTCCGAGCAGCCGGGACAGCACCTCCAGCGAGGTGCGGTGGGTGCGCCGCATCAGCGGGGCGAGCAGCGCCACGGCGACGTAGTTGATCACCACGACGGCCACGTAGGCCCCGGCGACGGTGGTCCGCCAGCCCCAGTCGTCCTTGGTGAGCGAGGCGACCAGGACGGCGCTGACGGCGAGCGGGCTGGCGATGTACGGCAGCAGGAGCTCGCGGAAGCCGTCCAGCATCGGGTTCGGCAGGTGCTCGTCGTCCTCGCCCTCGCCGAGGTGCACCCCGAAGACCAGCGCGACGGCGTAGATGAAGAAGATCGTCCCACCGGCGAGCTGCAGCGACTGGTCGCTGATGTGGAACAGCGTCGTGACCTCGTCCGCGCTGAAGCCCAGCACCAGGCCGATCACGGCCGAGACGACCGTGCTCCAGGCGGCGAGCCGCCGCAGTTCCCGGGTGGTCCGGGTGGGGGCCAGCCGGGCGAAGGACAGCAGCACCTTCGGCGGTCCGACGACGGCGAAGAAGGTGATGAAGGCGCTGGACAGGTTGAAGACGAACATCCGCTCAGCATGACCGCGGGGTCCGCCGGGGGCCGCGGTCCGTTCCCGGTCGGCGGCTGATTCGCCCGGATGGCGGTCCCGGCTCGAACGGGTGCGCGGTCTCGGGTCCCATGGACGGAGGACCACCACCGCGGGAACGAGGTTGCGACATGTGTCTGAACCGTAGGGACCTGGGCCTGCTGGCCCTGCGCGGCGCGGTCGGCGGGGTGCTGATCGCG
The DNA here is from genome assembly GCF_042733235.1 of Kitasatospora sp. NPDC059722. Classification (NCBI taxonomy): domain Bacteria; kingdom Bacillati; phylum Actinomycetota; class Actinomycetes; order Kitasatosporales; family Streptomycetaceae; genus Kitasatospora; species Kitasatospora sp. NPDC059722. The sequence continues at coordinate 40,746 of NZ_JBHWGD010000050.1, read as the reverse complement.
CACGGCACCCAGAAGCTGTTCGGCTGGTTCGGCGGCGGCGGCCTGGAGGGCACCACCAAGGCGATGGAGGGCATGGGCTTCCACCCGGCCAGGGAGAGCGCGATCGCGGCCGGCCTCGGCGAGGCGGGCGGCGGTGCGCTGCTGGTGGCGGGCCTGGCCACGCCGGCGGCCGGCGCGGTGGTGGCCGGCACGATGGCCGGCGCCGTGGCGGTGCACGCCCCGGCCGGCTTCTTCATGACCTCCGGCGGCTACGAGTACCCGGCGTTCCTCGGCGCGACCGGGCTGGCGCTGGGCCTGGCCGGCCCGGGCCGGTACTCGCTCGACCACGTGACCGGCCACGCCTTCGACCGGCCGTGGGTCGGTGTGCTGGCCTTCGTCGCGAGCGCCGCGTCCGCGTACGGCGTGGTGGCCCGGCGCCGGCACGTCGTGCGGCTGCGCGAGGAGCGGGCGGCGGTGGAGGCGGACGAGCAGGAGGGCTCGGGCCTGTCCTGACGTCGCCGCCCTGACGTTGCCGCCCTGACATCGCCACCCTGACGTCGCCGCCCGCCCGGCTCACCCGGAGGCACCGCCCCGCTGGCGGCCCCGCCCGGGGCCTCGGAGGGTGGGCCGGGAGGCGTGCCGGGCGGCCCGGGCGCCGGAGGACACCAGAAGGGACGGGACCGCCCATGGACCGCCAGCCGCTCACCCGGGCCACCCGGGTCACCCGCAGGGTCACCGCGCAGCTGCCGGACGCCCCGCTGCTGCGCCGCCGACGCCGCGCCGTGGCCGGGGTGTTGGCCACCGTGGTGGTCGCGGGTGCGGTGCTGGCGGGGTGCTCGTCGGGCAAGAGCCCGAGCAGTGCGGTGTCCTCGGCCGCCGGCGAGATCGAGAAGGGCGTCTCGGCCGCGGCGTCGGCCGCCTCGGCGCTGGCCTCGGCGGCCGGCGGGGCCGGTTCGGCGCTCTCGTCGGCGCAGGCGCAGGCCTCGGCGGCGTTCTCGGCCGCCTCGTCCGCCGTGGCGGGGATCAAGGGCGGGCTGGACGCCAAGGCCGACGTCGCGGTGGGGGCGGTGACGACCGGTTCGGACGGCAGGGCGCAGGCGCAGCTGACGGTGACCAACCACGGGCAGCAGTCCTACCGGTACGTGATCCAGGTCGACTTCACGGACGGATCCGGCCAGGTGCAGGACGCGACGGCGGTGACCCTGGACGACGTGGCCGCCGGGCAGGGCGCCCAGGCCACCGCGAAGAGCAACCGGGACCTGTCCGGGACGATCAAGGCCGTCGTGGCGAACGCCGTCCGCTACTGACGCGCAGGTCGCCGGGGGTGCCCGTGGGGGAGGCGAACCTTAAGCGCGGGTCAAGGCCCGACGGCCCCTCTTGACGGGCGAGTTGGTCTAGTCCATTTTTATTGCCCAGGTGCAGGGAGCCCCTGAACCGGCGTCAGCGGCCGTACGGCCGTCGGCGCCGGTTCGGCACATCCCGGTGTCCGTCACGGCCTGATCCCGCTCGACCCCCTTTCCCGCTCGATTCCCTTCCTCGATCTGTCATGCCCCGGTCGTCCGGCCCCACCCCGGACGGCGTCCCCGGGGCGGACGGAACCCCCACACCCAGGAGTCACGCACCCATGCTGCGCTCACGCATTGAAAGGGCCGGGACCCCGGCTCAGGAAGGCGTCCGCCGTCGGCGCCCGAAGAGCCTGGCCGCGATCGCGGCCGGCACCACCGCCTCCCTGCTGCTCGGCGCGGGCCTCGCCCTCACCGGCGGCGCCGCGGCCAACGCCGCGACCACCAACTCCACCGGCGCGCCCGCCACCAGCGGCGGCATCAAGGTCGCCTACTTCGACCAGTGGTCGATCTACGCGAACGGGTACTACCCGAAGACGATCCAGGACACCGGCGTGGCCGGGAAGCTGGACTACCTGATCTACGACTTCGCCAACATCAACCCGACCGACCTGGGCTGTTTCGAGGCCACCAAGGCCGCGGACACGAACGACAACAACCCCAACGCGGGTGACGGCGCGGGCGACGCGTTCGCCGACTACCAGAAGAGCTTCGGCGCCGACATCTCGGTCGACGGCGTCGGCGACGTCTGGAACCAGGGGATCGCGGGCAACTTCAACCAGCTGAAGAAGCTGAAGGCGAAGAACCCGAAGCTCAAGGTCCTGATCTCGCTGGGCGGTTGGACCTACTCCAAGTACTTCTCGTCGGCGGCCGCCACGGACGCCTCGCGCAAGCACCTGGTCTCGTCCTGCCTCGACATGTTCATCAAGGGCAACCTCCCGAGCGAGGCCGGCTACGGCGGCCCGGGCTCGGCGGCCGGCGTCTTCGACGGCGTCGACATCGACTGGGAGTACCCGGGCGGCGGCGGTCACACCGGCAACATCTCCAGCCCGGCCGACAAGCAGAACTACACCCTGCTGCTGCAGGAGTTCCGCAACCAGCTGGACGCGCAGGGCAAGGCCGACAACAAGACCTACGCCCTGTCGGCGGCGGTCGGCGCCGGCCAGGACAAGATCATGAACGTCGAGACCGACAAGATCGGCCAGTACCTCACGTTCCTCGACGTCATGACCTACGACATGCACGGCGGCTGGGACGCCCAGGGCCCGACCAACCACCAGGCCCCGCTCTACTCCGGCCCGAACGACCCGATGACCCCGGCCAAGCCGGGCCACGGCAAGTACTCGATCGACAACGCCGTCAAGGCGTGGACGGTCGGCGACCCGGACTACGGCATCCCCGGCGGCTTCCCCGCCAACAAGATCAACATGGGTGTGCCGTTCTACTACCGCGGCTGGACCGGCGTCCCGAACAACGGCCAGAACGGCCTGTTCCAGCCCGCCGCCAACCCCGCCGCCGGTGCCGCGATGTCCGGCAACGTCCCCGGCATCCAGATGTACAAGGAGCTCACGGGCTTCGTCGACAACCCGTCCAAGACCTTCTGGGACGACGCCGCGAAGGCCACGTACTTCTACGACGGCACCACCTTCTGGAGCGGTGAGGACGCCCGGTCGATCCAGGCCAAGCTCGACTACGCCCACTGCAACGGCCTCGGCGGCTCCTTCGCCTTCTCGCTGTACGACCTGGGGACCAACACCTCCCTGTTCGACACGATGGCGAACGCCACCAACGGCTCGGCCGCGGCCTGCCCGGCCCCGCCGACCGGCACCCCGAGCTCCACCGCCACCCCGACCCAGACCCCGACCGGCACCCCCACCGGTACGCCGACCGGGACCCCCACGGGCACCCCGACCGGTACGCCGACCGGCACCCCCACCGGCACGCCGGTCACCTGCCCGGCCGCCCCGAGCTGGGACCCGAACGCCACCTACGCGGCCGGCGGCACCAAGGTCTCCTGGAAGGGCCACTACTACACCAACAAGTGGTGGACCAAGGGCGAGGACCCGACCCAGAGCGGCCAGTGGGGCGTCTGGACCGACAACGGCCCCTGCTGACGCCCGGGCCCGATCCCGAGAACGGCTGAGGGCCTGACGGACCCCGCACCGAAACCGAAAGACGTCCGGCCCGCCGGGGGAGACCACTCCCTCGGCGGGCCGGAGCCATGTGCGGGGCTGCTACGCGGGGTCCGCGGCGCGCCCGGGTGCGTCCGGCCGGCTCTCCTCGATGCGCCGCAGCATCCGGGCCAGCAGGGCCGACAGCACGGCCCGCTCCTCGCCCGCGATGTCCTGGAGCAGTTCCTCCTCGAACACCGCCGCCATCCGCATCGACTCCAGCCACTTGTCGCGGCCGTTCTCGGTCAGCTCGATGATCACCCGGACCCGGTTGGACTCGTCCCGTTCCCGGGTGACGAGGTCCTCGGCCACCATCCGGTCGATCCGGTGCGTCATCGCCGCCGGGGTGAGCCCGAGCCGCTTGGCCAGCTCGCCCGGTCCCAGCCGGTAGGGGCTGCCGGAGACCACCAGGGCCTTCAGCACCTCCCACTCCGCGGACGTGATCCCCAGCACAGTCAGCTGCCGGTCGTAGGCCACCCCCATCCGCCGCGAGACCCGGTTCAGGGTCTGCACGATGGTCTCCACCTGCGGGTCCACCGTGGGGAACTCCCGCTGGTAGACGGCCACCTGCTCGGCGATGCCGAGCTCCCTGGGCTTGGCCGGAGCGGGCTTGTCCGTAGTCATGCGGACCAGTGTCGCACGGGGGCGTGCATCTCTTAAGCCTTTGACTCCACACTCTTCTGGTGCTAAGACTTTATCTCGTCAAACTTTAGCTCTGAAATCTTCTGGACTTAAGAGTATCCAGTCGAATCTCCAAGAAGGGGTGTGCACGGTGACCGGCACGGTGAAGCAGCAGAGGCAGCAGCGACGCGGGGCGGGCGGCCCGCTGCGCCGCGTCCAGATCGGCAACGCGCTCAGCGCGTTCGGCAGCGGGTTCACGATGCCGTACATGTTCGTGTACGTGGACCAGGTGCGCGGGCTCGGCTCGCTGGCGGCCGGGATGGTGTTCACCGTCTTCGCGCTCGCGGCGCTCGCCGTCCTGCCGTTCACCGGCCGCGGCATCGACAAGTACGGTCCCCGGCCCGTCCTGCTGGCCGGCACCGCGCTCGCCGCCACCGGCGCGTTCGCCTTCGGGCACGCCACCGGCACCCCCGCCCTGCTGGTCTCCTCGTTCCTGTTCGGCGCGGGCGTCACCACCTGCCAGCCGGCGCTCGCCACGATGATCGTCCGCTGCTCCACCGCGGCGACCCGGGCGCACGCCTTCGCGCTGCAGTTCACCCTGGTCAACCTGGGCATGGGCATCGGCGCGCTGGTCGGCGGGCAGATCGTGAACGTGGCCGACCCGGCCAGCCTCACCCGGCTGTTCACCATCGAGGCGGCGACCTTCCTCGGCCTCGCCCTGGTCACCGGCACCGCCCGGATGCCCAAGGTCCAGCTGACCGCCGTCCACGGCAAGACCGAAGGCCCGACCGGCCTGCGCGCCCTGGTCGCCGACAAGGCGATGCTGCGGCTCTGCGTCCTCGCCGGGCTGATCTTCTTCACCTGCTACGGCCAGTTCGAGTCCGGCGTCGCGGCCTTCGCCACCGACACCGTCGGCACCGCGCCCTCCACCCTGGGCTTCGCGATCGGCGCCAACGCGCTGACCATCGTCGTCCTGCAGATGTTCATGGTGCGGATCACCGCGCGCCGCCGCCGCACCACCGCCATGGCCGCGGCCGGCGTGGTCTGGCTCGGCGCCTGGACGATGGCCCTCGTGGCCGGCCTGATCCGGACCGAGGCCATGGCCGCCACGGTCGCGATCGTCTCGATCTACGCCCTGTTCGGCGTCGGCGAGTCGCTGCTCGCGCCCACCATGGGCCCGATCGTCGCCGACCTCGCCCCGGCCCGGCTGCTCGGCACCTACAACGCCGGCTACGCCCTGGTGAAGCAGATCGCGATCGCGGTCGGCCCGGCCGTCGGCGTGCTGCTGGTCGGCTCCGGCACCTGGCCGCTCTACCTCGCGGCCATGGCGGGCTCCACCCTGCTGATCGTCGCCCTGGCCCTGCGGCTGCGCCCGCACCTCACGCCGGAGCAGGACAACGCGGCCCCGGCCGTCGTCCACGCGATCCCCGTCCGGGAGCTCCAGACGGCCGCCTGAGCGGGCCCCGACGAACACCGCGCGCACGGGCGCCGACCGGGTCACCCGGGCGGCGCCCGTCGCGCTTGGCTTCGCGACCACCGCCACATAGTGTCAGTGCCTGTCGACCGCCCGGCCCCGGCCGGCACGGCGGTCACTGGCACAGCGGTACACCGGCGAATCGGCGAGGCTATGACGCAAGCGGCGCTCACGCACCCCCCGGCGGCACCGACCCCGGACCCCGGACCGGCCCCGCGCGGGCCGCTGGTCGCGGCGGCCGACCGGGCCGCGTGGTTCGGCTGGCTCGGGCCGATCGGCGTCGCGCTCTTCGCCGGCCTGCTGCGGTTCTGGAACCTCGGCTACCCCAACGCCTTCGTCTTCGACGAGACGTACTATCCCAAGGACGCCTGGTCGCTGCTCAAGCAGGGCTACGAGGGCAGCTGGCCGGACCACGCCAACGCCGACGTCCTGGCCGTCCCGCAGGGCGTCCCGCTCACCAACGCCCCGGAGTTCGTCGCCCACCCGCCGCTGGGCAAGTGGGTGATCGCCGTCGGCGAGCAGCTCTTCGGACTGCACCCCTTCGGCTGGCGGTTCATGACCGCCCTGCTCGGCACCGTCACCGTGCTCATGCTCGCCCGGATCGGCCGCCGCCTCTTCGGCTCCACCCTGATCGGCTGCACCGCCGCCCTCCTGATGGCCGTCGACGGCCTCCAGCTGGTGATGAGCCGGGTCGGCCTGCTCGACGGCGTCCAGATGTTCTTCGTCCTCGCCGCGTTCGGCAGCCTGCTGATCGACCGCGACCACGTGCGCGCCCGGCTGGCCGGCGTCACCGACGGCGACACCGTCCGGCTCGGCCTGCGGCCCTGGCGGATCGCCGCCGGCGCGTTCGTCGGCTCCGCCGCCGCGGTCAAGTGGAACGGCGTCATGGTCCTCGCCGCCTTCGGCATCCTGACCGTCCTGTGGGACCAGTCCGGCCGCCGCGCCGCCGGCGCCCGCCGCCCCTGGCGCTCGATGCTGCGCCGGGACGCCGTCCCCGCCTTCCTCGCCATGGTCGGCTCCGCGGTCGTCGTCTACGTCGGCGCCTGGAGCGGCTGGCTGGCCAACGGCGCCAACGGCGGCGGCGGGTACGACCGGCACTGGGCCGACGACCGCGCCGGGCTCTCGCCGGACAGCGTCCTCGGCGTCCCGCTGCCGCAGGTCTCGATGAGCTGGGTGCCCGCGCCGCTGCGCAGCCTGTGGCACTACCACTCGCAGATGTACGACTTCAACACCGGGCTGAGCACCCCGCACACCTACCAGTCCAACCCGTTCAGCTGGCTGGTCATGGGCCGCCCGGTCTCCATGTACTGGGAGCAGGTCCCGATCGGCACCCGGGGCTGCACCACGCCCGGCGGCTGCTCGGCGCAGATCCTCGGGCTCGGCACGCCGCTGCTCTGGTGGACGGCCTGCTTCGCGCTCGTCTACCTGCTGTGGCGCTGGTTCTTCCGGCGCGACTGGCGCTCGGGCGCCGTGCTGTGCGCGGTGGCCGCGATCTACCTGCCCTGGTTCCAGTACCAGGAGCGGACGGTCTTCTCCTTCTACATGGTCGTGCTGGTGCCGTTCCTGTGCCTGGCCGTCGCCCAGATGCTCGGCGCGATCCTCGGCCCGGCCGGCAGCACCCCCGAGCGGCGGCGGATCGGCGCGGCGGCGGCCGGGCTGATCGTGCTCGCGATCGTCGGGTGCTTCGCCTTCTTCTACCCGCTCTACACGGCGGAGGTGATCCCGTTGACGTCCTGGCAGGACCGGATGTGGTTCACCAGCTGGATCTGAGCCCGTTGACCGGACGGTCCTGGGCGGGCTCCGCGCTCGCCGCGTCGGGCGGACAACTGCTGCCCGTCACCCCGGTGCTCGGGGTGGTGGCCGCCGTCCTGCTGCTGGCCGCCGTCGCGGTGGCCGGGTGGGGCCTGCTGGGGCACGGGCACGCGGTGCTGCGGGCCGGGCTGCGGGCGGTGGTGCAGCTGGCGGCCGTCGCCGCGGTGATCACCTGGGTGGTCGGCTCCCTGTGGTGGTCGGCGCTGTTCGTGCTGCTGATGTTCACCGTCGCGGTGCGCACCGCCGGGCGGCGGATGACCCCGGGGCCGGGCTGGGTGTGGGCGGCGGCCCCGATCGGCGCCGGGGTGCTGCCGGTGCTCGTCCTGCTACTGGCCGTCGGACTGCTGCCGCCGAAGGGCCTGTCCGTCATCCCGGTCGCGGGGATCCTGATCGGCGGCGGGCTCACCGCCACCTCGCTCGCCGGGCGGCGCGCCCTGGACGAGCTCCGGCAGCGGCGCGGCGAGGTGGAGGCGGCGCTGGCGCTCGGCTTCGAGGAGCGCGACGCCCGGCTGGAGATCTGCCGGACGGCCGCCGCGACCTCGCTCGTCCCCGCCCTGGACCAGACGCGGACGGTCGGCCTGGTGACGCTCCCCGGCGCCTTCGTCGGCATGCTGCTCGGCGGGTCCTCGCCGGTGCAGGCCGGCGCGGTCCAACTGTTCGTGCTGGTCGGCCTGTTGGCGGTGGAGGCAGCCGCCGTCGTGGTGGTCCTGGAGCTGGTCGGGCGCGGGCTGGTGACGGCGGCCGACCTCCCACCGGGTGGGGAGCCCGCCCGGCGTCGGGTAACCTGGACGGCGTTGAAGGGGAGTAGCCCTCCACCGGACCGTCGACATACTGGCCCCCACGGGCCCGGCGCCCGGGGCACGCGGTCGTGAGGCCGGTGCCGGCGAGACCTTCGGCCGCAGTGCTGTGACCGTTTCCAGTGCTGTCGGGCCGAGGCGTCCCCTGACGGAGCTGCCGCGGACCGGCGGCCCGACCGAGGGATTCCTCCGATGAGTGTGACCGTAGCCGCGTTGACGTTCGGCATCATCTTCCTGGCCGAGCTGCCGGACAAGACCGCCCTGGCCAGTCTGGTCCTCGGCACGAAGTACCGCGCGAGCTACGTCTTCGCCGGCATCGCCGCCGCCTTCGCCGTCCAGGTGGGCATCGCCCTGGTGGCCGGGCACCTGCTCTCGCTCCTGCCGCACCGCTGGGTCGAGGGCGTCACCGGCGCGCTGTTCCTGGCCGGCGCCGCGATGCTGCTCTTCCACGGTGGCGGCGACGATGACGAGCACGCCGCCAAGGAGCCGTCCTCCAGCAGCTTCTGGAAGGTGGCCGGGGCGAGCTTCGTGGTCGTCGCGGTGGCCGAGTTCGGCGACCTGACCCAGATCATGACCGCCAACCTGGCCGCCAAGTACGCCGATCCGCTGGCCGTCGGCATCGGCTCCTGGCTGGCGCTGTGCGCGGTCGGCGGGATCGCGATCGTGGGCGGGCAGAAGCTGCTGAAGCACGTGCCGATGAAGCTGATCGTCCGCGTCGCGGCGGCGATCATGGTGGTGCTGGCGGGCGTCAGCATCGTCGGGGCCGTCACGGGCTGACGCGCCCGCCCGTTCCGGCTCTCCGGGGCGGGATCGGCTCGCCCTTACCGGGGGCGGATCCGCTCGCCCTTAGCGGGAACGGATCAGCAGCCGGGGTCAGCAGCCGGGGTCCGCGGCGAGGGCGGCCTGGGTCTTGGGACCGTAGACGCCGTTCTCGCCCTTGATCCGGTTGTCGTGCTGGTAGCTGATCAGCACCGACTGCGTCCAGTAGTCGAAGGTGCCGGTGACGATCGACTTGTCGACGAATCCGCACTCGGCGGCGTAGAGCTGCTGCTGCATCGCCTTGACGTCGGCGCCGGCCATCCCGAGCTGCAGAAGACGCGGCGTGGGGGTCGGGGTCGGCGTCGGGGTGGGCGTGGGCGTCGGAGTGGGGGTCGGCGTCGGCGTCGGGGTGGGCGTCGGCGTCGGGGTCGGGGTGTGGGACGGGGTGGGCGTCGGCGTCCTCGTCGGGCTCGGCTTGGCCGTCCGGGTGGCCGTCGGGCTCGGGGTGTCGCTCGTCGGCGCCGCGGCGCTCGGCTGCGGGGCGGGATCGGTGGTCGGGTCCGCCGGCGCGGGGGCGAGCGACGTGGGCGCGGGCAGCGCCTTCTGCGCCGGCGGCGACGAGGGCGTCACGGCGTACGCGAGGCCGACGGTGAGCGCCAGCAGGCCCGCGCCGGCGCCCGCGATCAGCAGCTTGTGCCGGGCGAGCGGGCTCTGCTCGGCCTGCTCGGCGGCCCTCCGCGCGGCCCGTCCGGCGACGGGGGTGGTCTCCGGGTCGGGCTCGGGGGCGGGGTTGTCGAACGGGAAGTAGCCGAGGTCGTCCCCGGGCTGGACGGGCGGGACGGGCTGGACAGGCGGCATCGCGGTGGTCGCGTAGCCGTCCTGGGCGTACGCGTCGGGCGCGTACCCGTCCGGCGCGTACCCGTCCGGGGCGGCGCCGGGGACGGGCGGCAGCACGGTGGTGGCGTACGCGTCCGCGTCGGGCCCGAGCGGCGGCACGGGCGGGTGCGCTGCCATGGGTGCGGCTGCCGGAGGGCTGTGCGGCGCGGCGGTGTGCGGCGCGGTGTGCGGCGCTGCGGCGTGCGGCGGCTCCTCCGCGACCTGGCCGGCTGCCTGCGGCACGTACGGGCGGACCAGCGGCGGGCCCTCGACGTGCGGGAGGACGGCGGTCTCGTCGAGACTCCGGTCCGGGAGGCAGCCGCACCCGGCGGTGCGTGCGGTGCCGCACGTCGGGCAGTGCTGGTCCGGCATGGGCCGGCCCTCCTCGGATCTCGGTTCGCGGTTCTCGTGCTCTCTGGCGCGCGGCCGGGCGGTCCCGGGTCGCACGATCGGGCCTGATTATGCAGGACGTCCCGGAGGGTGGACAGGGCCGTCCGGCCGTCCGCGGTGGGGTTGTGCCGGTTGGTGGTGGTTGGCACCAGGTGAACGGTCCGTGTTCGGTTGACAGGTGGGGCGCTTACGTTCGGCTCAATCAGGCGGCACAAAGCAGGGCAATTCTGACAGCATGGTGGCTGGGAGTGATCATCCGCCCGGGCCGTCCGCTCCCGCCCGGCCCGCGACCCCACGCAGACGCCAGGAGGCGCCATGACGGACCCGCCGGACCCTCGGGACCCTCCCGCGGCCTTCGGCCGGAGCCCGGCGCCCGAGCCCGGCCCGCCGGCGGTCACCGTCCCCAACCTCTGGGTGCCGATCGGCGCCCTGCTGCTGGCGATGCTGCTCGCCGCGCTCGACCAGACCATCGTCTCCACCGCGCTGCCCACGATCGTCAGCGACCTCGGCGGCCTGGAACACCTGTCCTGGGTGGTCACCGCCTACATGCTCGCCTCGACCGCGGCCACCCCGCTCTGGGGCAAGCTCGGCGACATGTACGGCCGGAAGCGGTTCTTCCAGGCCTCCATCGTCATCTTCCTGCTCGGCTCGGTGCTCTGCGGAATCGCCCAGGACATGGGCGAGTTGATCGCCTTCCGGGCGCTCCAGGGCCTCGGCGGCGGCGGGTTGATGGTGCTGTCGCAGGCGATCGTCGGCGACCTCGTCTCGCCCCGCGACCGCGGCAAGTACCAGGGCCTGTTCGGCGCCGTGTTCGGCGTGACGAGCGTGCTCGGGCCGCTGCTGGGCGGCCTGTTCGTCGACAACCTCAGCTGGCGCTGGGTCTTCTACATCAACCTGCCGATCGGCGTGGTCGCCCTGGTCGTCATCGCGGCGGTGCTGCACGGTCTCGAGGTCAAGCGCGAGCACCGGATCGACTACCTCGGCACCGCGCTGATCGCCTCCGTCGCGACCTGCCTCGTGCTGATGACCTCGCTCGGCGGCACCACGTGGGCGTGGAGCTCCTGGCAGATCGTCGGGCTCGGCGTGCTGGGGCTCGTCCTGCTCGTCGCCTTCGTTCAGGTCGAGCGGACGGCGCAGGAGCCCGTCCTGCCGCTGCGGCTGTTCCGCTCACGGACGTTCAGCCTGGTCGCGGTGATCTCCTTCGTCGTCGGCTTCGCGATGTTCGGCGCGCTCACCTACCTGCCGACCTTCCTCCAGGTCGTCATGCAGGTCTCGCCGACCATGTCCGGCATCCACATGCTGCCGATGGTGCTCGGCATGCTGGCCACCTCGATCGGCTCCGGCCAGATCGTCGCCCGCACCGGGCACTACCGGGTCTTCCCGATCGCCGGGACGGCCGTCACCACCGTCGGCCTGCTGCTCCTCTCCCGGCTCGACGAGCACACCGGCACGGGGGAGATGAGCCTGTACTTCCTCGTCTTCGGCCTCGGGCTGGGCCTGGTGATGCAGGTGCTGGTGCTGATCGTGCAGAACTCGGTCGGCTACCAGGACCTCGGCGTGGCCACCGCGGGCGCGACCTTCTTCCGCTCCATCGGCGCCTCGTTCGGCGTCTCCATCTTCGGGACGGTCTTCGCGAGCGGCCTGAAGTCCCGGCTCGCGGACGCGCTGCGTGGCGTGCCGCTGCCGCCCGGCTTCCGTCCCGACGCGATCACCTCCGACCCGCGCGTCGTCAGCCGCCTGCCGGCCGCCGTCCAGACGGCCGTCCACCACGCGTACGCCGAATCGATCACCCGCGTGTTCCTGTACGCGGTGCCCGTCGCGGTGGTCGCCTTCGTGCTGTCGCTGTTCCTGCGCGAGCAGACGCTGCGCACCACCGTGACGGCACCGGACCTGAGCGAGTCCATCGGCCTCAATCCGGTGGAACGCTCCTCGCTGGACGAAATCGCCCGCGCCCTCTCGGTGTTGAGCACCCGCGAGGCCCGGCGCGACCTGTTCCGCCGGATCACCGCCACCGCCGGCCTGGACCTGCTGCCCGCCTCCAGCTGGCTGCTCCTCCAGATGCACCAGCACGGTTCCGCCGAGCCGGCCGAGCTCGCCGAGCGGCGGGTCGTGCCGATCGCCGTCATCGAGGCGGCGGCCCGCGAGGTCGAGAGCCGCGGGCTGGCCTCGCGCCACGGCGGACTGCCGCTGCGGCTCACCGAGCCGGGGGAGCAGGCCGCGCTGAAACTCGTCGCGGCCCGGCGCACCCAGCTCTCCGAACTGCTGGGCGACTGGGACGAGAAGCAGTACGCCGACCTCGCCGACCTGCTCACCCGGCTCAGCTCCGGCCTCTGCGCCGACCCGCGTGACCGCCCCGACCCGGTGGGCGGCCTGGAGCCGCCGTACCGGGGCGAGGGCCGCTCGTTCTGATTCACGGTGCTCCGAACCAGCGCGGGGTGTCGAGCCGGAACGGGTCGCCGGGCGCGAGCAGTCGCAAGTCCTTCTCCATCTGCCGGAGGTGCTCCTCGCCGAGGGTGGCGGACCACTGGGCGCGCAGCTCGTCGAAGATCCGGGCCGAACGGGCGAGGCAGTCCACCCCGCGCGCGGTGAGCCGGACGACCTTGCGGCGGGCGTCGGCGGGGTCGCTGCCGCGCTCGACGTAGCCGAGCTGCTCCAGACCCTCGACGGTCTTCCCGGCGGCCTGCTTGGACACGCCGAGGCGGCGGCCGAGCTCGACGGCGGTGGTGCCGTGCGGCCCGATCGCCTGGAACACGAAGCCGTGCATCGGCCGCACGTCGGGATGTCCTTCGCGGGCCAGGCGCTCGTGCAGCTCGTCGATGATCGTCCGGAAGGCGAGCAGGAGGCGCAGCGGCAGCTCGAAGCCGGGCGGGGCGGGTTCGCTTGACATGATAGACAACCTCATTGACCATATAGACAACGACATTGTCCATCCTAGGGGGTTCCATCGCCATGCCCGTGATCCGTCACGCCGACGCGCGCCGCACCGAGACGCCGAACGCCGTCATGACCACCTACGCCTCGCCGACCCAGGGCGCAACTGCCCTTGCGATGTGGCATGTCGACATGGGCGCCGGGAAGCAGGGGCCACTGCACGCCATGGACGTCGAACAGATCTGGACGCTCCTGAGCGGCTCCGCCGTCGTTTCTCTCGCCGGTGAAGCGCTTTCCCTCTTCGCCGGGGACACCGTCGCCCTCCCCGCCGGTGCGGCCCGCCAGATCTCGACCGACGACGGCTTCACCGCCATCGTGGCCTCACCTTCACCCGCCCACGCCTACAACTCCGACGCCGTCACCCCGGAGGGAGCCTGCGGGATGGCACCGAAGGGCGACGAGCGGGTGCTCCCGCCGTGGATCGCGTGAGGTGTAGGAGACTTCTCGAAGCACCCGAGAGAAGGAGCAGCATGTCCGTCGTCAAGATCAACGTCCTGACCGTCCCCGCCGAGCAGCGCGAGGTGCTGGAGCAGCGCTTCGCCTCCCGCGCCGGCGCGGTGGAGAACTCCGACGGCTTCGAGTGGTTCGAGCTCCTGCGCCCGGTCGAGGGTACCGACCAGTACCTGGTCTACACCCGCTGGCGCAGCGAGGAGGACTTCAAGGCCTGGATGGAGGGCCCGATGCAGGCCGCCCACCGCGGCGCCCCCGCCGAGGGCGGCGAGGCCCCGAAGCGCCCGGCCGCGTCCGGCTCCACGCTGTGGTCCTTCGAGGTCGTCCAGTCGGCGGGCCCGAAGGCCTGAGTGGTCGTTGAACGAGCGGCGGGGGCCCCGCCGGCGGGGGGGGGGCGGGGGCGGGGGGGGGGCGGGGTCGGGGGGCGGGGGGGGGCCCCCGCGCCCCGGGGGCCACCCCCCCCCCGCCCACCCGCCGCCCCCCCACCACACC
>NZ_JBHWGD010000050.1:25610-26641 GCF_042733235.1 Kitasatospora sp. NPDC059722 | reverse complement strand
TCGTCTGCCTCTTTGTTGTTTTCGTTGTCGTCTTTCTCCGGGTTGGTTTCTCTTTCTGTTTTTTTTTCTTTCTTCCGCGCGCCCCCGCCCCGCGCCCCCCCCCCCCCCCGCTTCGCTGTGGGAGGAAGGTTCGTGGACCGAGGTCAGGCCCGCGCGCGGGCGGGTACCTCCCGGGCGAGGACGAGCGCGGCGGCACCGAGAAGGCTCCCGGTGATCCGGCGCTGCCACGTGGCCCATGCCGGGCGGCTCTTGAGCAGGCCGGCGATCGACCCGGCCGCGAGCACGATCAGCCCGTTCACGGTGAGGCCCACCGCGATCTGTATGGCGCCGAGGGCGAACCCTTGGGTCGTGGTGTGGCCGCGAGCGGGATCGATGAACTGCGGGATGAGCGCGAGGTACAGGATGGCGACCTTCGGGTTGAGCAGGTTGGTGATCAGCCCCATCCGCAGCAGCCTCCAGTGCGAATCGCGCTGGAGGCCGCGTGGCTCGAACAACCCGCGGCCTCCCTTCCTGAGTGTCTGCCAGGCGAGGAAGGCGAGGTAGGCCGCGCCGGCGGCCTTGAAGCCGATGTACAGCCATGGGACGGCAACGAAGACCACTGCCAACCCCAGGTTGGCCAAAGTCATGTACACAAGGAAGCCAACCGCAGTCCCGACCAGCGAGACAAGCCCGGCCGCGCGGCCCTGGCTGACGCTCCGGGACACCAGGTACACCATGTTCGGGCCCGGCGTCAGCGCCATTCCCAGTTCGACCAGGGCCATTCCGCCGGCTGCCGCCGATGAGATCATCACACGCGCCACCCTGTCAGATGCGGCGCACCGGACGTCACCCGGCATCCGACCAGCGGTGCTCCAGGCGGTGGCGGCGCGCACCTTGGGCCGGGTCGAAACGCTGCATCCGGGGCAGTTCGGTCACAGCGGTGGGGGGGGGGGGGGGGCGCGGGCGCCCCCCCGGACCACCGCGCAGCGAGCGCGCCCACGCTCAGAGGGGGAGAGGGGCGGAGTGGGGAGGGTGATGTGGAGTGGGTGGGT
>NZ_JBHWGD010000050.1:25168-25600 GCF_042733235.1 Kitasatospora sp. NPDC059722 | reverse complement strand
GCCCCCCCCGGCGTGCGGGCGGCGCGGGCGCGGCCGCCCTCGTGGGGTCGTGAGACTCCGCTCCGTAGGGTTTCGTGGGTCCGCGGCGGGCGCCCCCCCCCCCCCCCGCCCCCCCCCGCAACAAATGCCTCACTGGGACCACGATTCGAGGGAGACGCTCGGACCGTTAATGAGGTAGCTGATGAGAGCTTCCCTGGTGGTGGAGACGAAGTTCTCCGGTACTGCGTGAACGTCGGCCCATCCGACTTCCGAGTGCTGGGCGGGCTCCCCGTTGGGCGTACGGTCGTCGTCGGTCGGCGTGGTTGGTGGGAAATGGGCTCTGGTGGGGCGCCCCCCGGGGGGGGCGGCCCCGGGGGCCCCCCCCGAAACCCGCCCGGGGCCGGGGGATTTTAAAAAAATGACCAGCCCCCGCCCAAAACAAATGTTAATTAA
>NZ_JBHWGD010000050.1:23925-25160 GCF_042733235.1 Kitasatospora sp. NPDC059722 | reverse complement strand
GCGGGGGGGGGGGGGGGGGGCGGGGGGGGGGGGGGGGGGGGGGGGGGGGGGGGGGGGGGGGGTGGGGGGGGGGGGGGGGCGGCCCCCGGGGGGCCCCCCCCCCCCCAGGGGCGCCACCTGCTACTCGCTCAGGAGCGGCTCCACGATGAACCCGAGCCGCGATGGGACATCCTCGCCGTCAACCCGTCGGAGCGGGGCACCGAACGGGGTGACCGGCTCGGCGTCGTCGTCCTGCTGCCGGTAGCGCGCGACCAGGTCCGCGTATTGCGGGTTGATCCACTCCATCGGAATGCCTCCTACTCGTGTGCTCCGCAGCGTACGCGGACGTCAGGCCGCGTTGCCCGGCTTCCAGTCGGCGTGCCGCTCTGCTGTCCGTCACGGTTCCCCGAAGGTGATCTCCAGTCGGCGTGCCGCTCTGCTGTCCGTCACGGTTCCCCGAAGGTGATCTCCAGCTCGGCGATGAGGGCCTGCGTCAGCTCGATCTGCTGGGAGCGGTCGATGACGACCTTCGCAAGATTTCCGACGCCACGCAGGGCGGAGAGGTCGTTGCCGCGCAGGTCGGTCGTCTTGTAGGTGCCACGGCGGAATTCGGTGTCCCGCAACGTGCAGTCGTTGAAGACGGCGTTGGTGAGGTCGCACCCGGTGAACGTCGATTCGGTGAGCGCACAGTGGGTGAAGGCGGCCGGGCCAGCTGCGCGGATCCTCTCGAACGTGGAGGAGTCGAGCTTGCAGTTGTCGAACAGCACGTTGTCGAGGGTGAGGTCGTTGAAGGTGCCGCCCATGATCTTGCAGTTCTTGAAGACGACGCGGGACAGCTTGCTGTCGGCCCACTGGAGATCGCCGAGATCGCAGCCGTCGAACTCGACCGAGTCGACTCGCACTTCGTCCATCCGCACGTAGGACGCGCGCGGGCTGGTGGTTCGGCCTGTGATGAGGTGGGCGTGCGCCAGGTCGAGATCCCGCAGGCCGGCGTCGGCGTAGTTGAAGTCCTGGACGGTGCCCCGGCCGCTCTCCAGGGAGGTCACGTTGGACAGGTAGCCGTCGGCGAGATCGGGCAGGGCGATGCTGATGCGGCCGAAGGTGCGGGTGGTCATTGCGCGCTCGCTCTCGAAGGAGCCGGGGGGGGGCCCGGGGGGGGGGGGCCGGCCCCCGGGGGGTGCGGGGGGGCGGGCGCGCCAGGGGGTGGGTGGCGTCGGGGCGGGGGCCGGCCCCCGCGCGCGCCCGCGCGGGCGGGC
>NZ_JBHWGD010000050.1:22133-23915 GCF_042733235.1 Kitasatospora sp. NPDC059722 | reverse complement strand
TTTACTACCCTTGTTTGTGTGGGGCCTGTTTCTTTTTTTTTACTGTCCCGGGGCCCGCGCCGGGCGTCGCGGGCCCGGCCACGGTGGTCTCCGTCCGGGACGGCAGCCGAGAGAGTGTGACGAGACGGGCCTGCCGCGCCACGCGGCAGGCCCGCACGTGGGAGGCCTTCGTTGCTCTCCTGGGTGCCTGACCGGCGGTGGGTTGGAGGATTTCGTCACCTTGACATAAATCTGTCGGGGCAGGTCTGCGGCCGGTTTGCGTCTGACATGCTGAAGGCCATCGAGAGGGGCCGCCGCGATGCAGTGGAAGATCCATGGGGAACGTCCGATCTACGAGAACCCATGGGTGAACCTGTGGCTGGCCGACGTCGAGCAGCCTGACGGACACCGGTGGGAGCATCATGTGGTCAAGCTGCGGCACCTTGCCGTGGCCGCCATCGTGAACGGTGAGAAGCAGGTCCTCATGATGTGGCGGCATCGCTTCATCACCGACACCTGGGCCTGGGAACTCCCGATGGGGCTGATCGAACCGGACGAAACCCCTGCGGAGGCGGCTGCTCGCGAAGCACTGGAGGAGACAGGCTGGAGGGTTGGCGAAGTCAAGCCGTTGATCTACGCTCAGCCGGCGAATGGGATCACCGACTCCGAGCACTTCGTCTTCCGGGCTGACGCCGTCGAGCACGTGGGTCCGCCGACCGAACACAACGAGTCCGACCGGATCGAGTGGATTCCCCTTTCTGAGCTGCGAGGGATGATCGACCGGCGCGAGATCGTCAGCAGTGGCACGCTGGTGGGCGTGTTGTACCTGCTGCTGGATGAGGCCGGCCTCTGATCAGCCGGCCGGCTCGGCGATGCGGCCTGCCAGTTCCGCCGCAGCTGGGGTGCGGTGGTGTGGCCTGAGCAACTGGCGGAACTCTCGGAGGTGCGCGACCACCCGAGAGGTTGGTCTTTTGCCTGGGCGCCCCGGCCGGGTGGCCGGGGCGCCCAGGGGTACCCGTCCGGTGGTTCGTGGCTAGGCGACTTCGGCGGGCTCGCTGGAACGCCAGGGGGCTGTGCAGGTTGTGATCTGGAGGGCAGCGTTCGGTGCCTCAGCCCTTCCTGGAGGCTCCCTCGGGCCATACGACGTCCACCGGGATCGCTGCGGCCTGTGCGCCTGCCACTGTGTCGGCCGTCCCACCCCGTCCGTTGCCCGGTTGACCGTCCCATACCGCTACCAGCCGGTCAGCGCGGCGAAGCAACTCGTTGCTTGCGGCCTCGTACGCCTCGCGGTCGGCTGTTGCGAACGGCATGACGACCACGTCGGTTGCCGCCTCGTACAGGCGGTCGAACTCGGCTGCGTAGTCGGGCTTGACCTTGGCCTTGCGGTAATCGGCGGACGGGATCACAGCGATCAGCAGGCCACCGAGCGACAAGACGACGTCGGCGAACAAGGCATCGGCGCCCTTGGCGATGCAGGACAGTCCGGTCAGCTGATCGCTCGGATACTCGGAGAGCAGGTCCAGGAGCGCATCGCGAACCGGCTGGATGCTGCCCGCGGTCAGGTCCATGTGCCCGGTCACTGCGATCACTGCCATGCCGTTCCCTTGGGTCCGTTCGCCAGTAGCTCGTGGATGCTAGCGCGGATGTCCCGTACGGCAGCGATCGTCAACGCCTGACTTGGCCAGCGCAGTTGACGCACAGCGGTGGGCCCCGGCGGGGCGGGGGGCGCCCCCCCCAAAACCCCCGCCGCGAGGCCGCCGCGGGGGCGTGGGGGAGGCTGGGGGGGACAGGGCAAGCCAGCAG
>NZ_JBHWGD010000050.1:7273-22123 GCF_042733235.1 Kitasatospora sp. NPDC059722 | reverse complement strand
TTGTGCTCCGGTGCGCTCCCCCCCCCACCACCCTACAAACCCCTCTTGCCCCGCCCCGTTGCTCCCCCCCCCCCCCCCCCCCCCCCCCCCCCCCCCCCCCCCCGCAACAAGCGCCGTCGCTGGTACCGGTCGCGTGAGCTGTGGGACAGGAGGACGGACACTGTGCTCCTCTCTTCGGGGGGACCGGGCGTCGGCGGGCACGGAGATCGGCATGCACGGTCTTGCCGTAGGTGTCCAGCGCTGTGCCCCAGCACCCGGCGGTCAGCAGGTGGATCAGGGCGAGGCCTCGATGGCACTCGTCGTCGCTTCCGGCTTGGAGCAGCACTGGCATCGTTCGGGAGCCGTCGCGGACTGAGATCCGGACTGTCTGGGGTGTGATCCTGCGGATCTTGACGAGCATGAACGTCAGGCAGCCGGTCTTGCAGGCGTTGCTGACCAACTCGGTGACGATCAGCTGGGCGTCGTCCGCCAGGTCGTCCAGCTCCCACTCCCGGAGCTTGCGTCGAACCAGCTTGCGAGCCGTGCAGGCAGACTCCGACCGGTACTTCAGGGAGGCCGTTGCCGGGCCGGGGATCTCGGTGCGTGCTGGAGCCGAGTCCCTCGCGGAGCCCGTCTGCGACATGGACTCGGAGCGGTCGGCTGTGGTGTCGAGAAGCCGCTGCTGCCGGATCCGGCCGTCGACTGAGCGGTGCACGGGAGCCTCCTCCGAGATGACTGATGAACAGTCAATGGCGGCTCGTGGCAAAGAACCAGGTCGGACCGGAGGACACATCACCGGACATCTCGGCGGGTGGCTTGTGTCTCCTGCCGCAGGATGGTGTCAGTGGCCTAGCGTGGATTCGTGGGGGTGCAAGATATGCCCGAATGCGCAGCGAACGGGACGTTCGTAGCCGCGCGGATCGAACGTGGCTGGCGTACGCAAGAGGACTTCGCCGATGCGTATAACGCCAAAGCCGTCACTCTGAACTCGAAGGCCAGGATCTCGGTTCGCCAGGTCAGGCGTTGGGAGTCCGGTCAGACCGCCTGGCCCAATCGGGATGCGCGGTACGTGCTGACCGAGATGTTCGATGCGCCTCTCGAACGACTTGGTTTCGTCCCGCTGCCGAGTAAGCCGATCCGGCTCGGGACGGCTACCGGCTCGAAGTCAGACGTGGAGGAGCCAATGCTTCACCGCAGCTTCATGAGTGGTCCGCTCGCCACGCCCTTGCTCGATCTCGCAGCCCTGGAGCACCTCACCGCGGCCGCTTGCAATGCCTACCGATTTGCTGACCACGAACTTGTGGGCCACCTTCGGGATGCTCTGGACGACACCGCTCGTACGGATCTGCGCGTGGGGTCGCATCGGGCGTTGCCCGCAGCACTGGGAATCCTGTCTGCCACCAGTACCACTGCCCGCGACGCCAGGCCGGCTATCCGTCGTGAGCTTCTTGTCCTCGGGGCCAGGGCGGCGGAGTTCGCGGCGTGGCTGCACCACGACGCGGGCGCTCCTGACCAGGTCGTTGCCTATTGGCACAACCAGGCCAAGGAATGGGCGACCTTCACCAATGATGAAGCCATGCATGCCTACGTGCTGATGCGGCAGGCCCAGATCCTCGGGCGCCACGATGCCGCGCGCATGCTCGACCTTGCCAGGGCCGCGACGAGCGGGCCGTCGAAGCTGCCGGCCCGCGCGCATGCCGAAGCGCTCCAGCAGCAGGCGCGGGGAATGGCGATGACCGGTGCCCACCCCGATCAGATCGCCCGGGTACTGGACCAAGCGCACGCCGCCCTCGACCGGGCCGACCGACCAGCGGAGCCTCCATCGTGTACGGGGCCGCTCGGCGACGGATACACGCGGGAACGGCTCCTCATCCAGACGGCGATCCGACTACGGGAAGCCGGACGCCCCGTTGAAGCCATCGCAGCGTTCCAGGCGCATCTCACCGCCGAGGCGTTCGCTCCACGTGACCGTGCTCACTACAGCGCGTTCTTGGCCGGTGCTCTTGCCGATCTCGGGGAACCTGACGAGGCTGCCGCAGTCGCCCTGAAAGCGCTGCGTGTTGCTACGGATGTTCGCTCCCGGCAAGCCATCGGCGCACTTCACGGCACTGCGAAGACCCTGTTTCCGTACCGACAGAGACCACAGGTGCGGGAACTCCACGAGCGACTGGTGATCCTGGCGGCCGGCTAGGAAGAGAGGAAGGCAGTCACCTTGGCGATCACGTCTCGCTGCCAAGCCTGTGATTGCGGGTCGGCGTATGCGGGATCGTCATGGACTGCGAAGCCGTGCTGCGCGCCGTCGAGTTCATACAACTCGGCTCCCGAGCCGTTCCGGAACAAGGGGGCGTACTGGCGTGACAACTGCACATCCACGAAGGTGTCTTTTGTCCCGTGGACGATGAGTACCGGGCAATGAACGCCGGCGCAGACGGCTTCCGGCGCCGGCAGGAGAAACATCTCATTGAGCAGTGCCCGGCCGGTCTCGAACGGCTGTCGCGGCAAAGCTCCGGCTTGATCGAGCTGCGCGGCGCGATCCGGCGAGAGGTAGTTCCCTGACCAGCCGGCTCGCTCGGTGATGAACCTGTCCTTGTAGTCGATTCGCGGGTTCAACAGCACCAGTCGCTCGACCTCCCCCGGGTACTGGCCGGCGTGCATGGCGGCAGCGCCACCTGAGAACGATGCTGCGATGACGTGAACTGGGCGCGGCCGCTTGGCGACTTCGGCGAGGTGATCGCTTGCGGCGCGAATGTCGTTGGCCACTCCGGCGATCGTGAGATCTGCCGGACGCCCGCCGCTGGCGCCGTGGGCCCGCAGGTCGAACCGCAGGCAGGTCACTCCGGTCGCGGCCAGGCCGGCTGCCAGTCGGCCGAAGAACCCGCCCTCCTCGCGGGTGACACCGGCTCCGTGAATGAGAACGGCCAGGGCGGTAGGTGACGTCGGGGAGGGGGTGACCGTGCCGAACAGCGCTGTGCCGTCCAACGACCGGAACGCAGTCTCGTAGTCAGTCATGCGTTGAAGGTAGCAACCTGTGGCGAGTGTCACTCGCGATCTATGTGCGCCGGGGGTTGTGCGCCTGCGCCGTCCGAATGGGTGACGTGGATCGGAGTTTGACGGCTAGTCACGAAGCTACGGTGACTATTGCGGCGTGAGTGCTTCGAGCGGAGCGCGCGCACATAGTGAGCCCCGGCGGTGCTGACAACACCCCGGGGTATGGCACCTGGAGCTAAGGACTCCCAATGCAGATTCATCGTATCCCCAAGCACGCCCCCGGCTACACGATTCTCGACAACGGGCATGTCGTCCGTAAGCACTCGCTGAGTTGGGCGGCGCGTGGGCTGCTCAGTTACCTGCTCAGCCTGCCGGACGGCGCTCGTGAAGATGTTCGGACGCTGGCGGCGAAGAGCGTTGAGGGGCGCACGACGGTGGCGCGGGCTCTCCGTGAGCTGGAGGCGGCCGGGCACTACGTCCGGCGCACTCACCGGGATCCCCTGACGGGGCAGGTTCGGACGGTCGTCTCCGTCCACGAAGTCCCGTTGACGGGCAAGGCGGTTCACACGGTGCCGCCGCTTCCCGTGTCTCCGGCCGCCGGGTGTCCTGGAGCTGGGGAGCCAGGCGGCGGAAAGACGGGAAACCCTTCCGTGAAGGTAAGGAAGTTGACGGAGAAGGATGCCGGAAGGCCGTCCGTCCCTCCCGCTCGGCCCCAGCGCCTGACCGACGGCATGACGCTGCTGCTCGAACTGGGCCGCCGCGAGCCCCGGATGGCCCTCGCGGGTAGGCCGCTGACGGACCAGGCCGCCATGGTTGAGGGGCTCCTGGCCGGGGGCTGGACGCCGGACGCGCTGATGGCTGTCCTGTCCGCCCCGCTCCCGGGCCGGATCACCCACAGCGTCGGCGCGATCCTCGCCTCCCGTCTGTCGGCCGTCCCGCCCGTGCCGGGCCCCCGGCCAACGACGGTCGGCTCGGAACCGGGGACGCGGCACCACGAGTGCCCCGGCCGGGACGGCCTGTGCGGTCGGCCGGTTCGCGAGGCGCGCAACTTGTGCGTGTCGTGCCGGGAGTAGGACCCGTCTCAGCAGGGTGCTTTCAGTCGTCGGGCCATTCGATGCCGTCCGGGCCGGTCGACGATCCGGCCTTGACCGGGTTGCCGACCCAGGCGTTGGCGTTGCCGGCCGTGGCGGGCGTGGTGACCAGGAGCGCCCCGAGTGCTGCCAGTGCGGCGGCCGCGAGCACCCTGCCGATCGTGTGGGTCATGCCGGTTTCCCCTTCCCCGTGGGACGGCCGGTCGATGGACGCGGCCGTCCGTCAGTGTGCAACGTGGTTGTGGGGCAGGGCAATTGATTAGGCCGTTACTCGGCCGGCGGGTGGAAGGTCACCGGGGCCGCGAAGGCGGCGCGGCGGGTGGTGCGGCGGAGGGCGCGCAGGACGGGGGTGCCGAGGGTGAGGCACAGGGTGATGGTGAGTGCGGCGCGGGGGAGGTCCCAGCCGAGGGACGTCGTCAGGCAGTAGGCGGCGAAGCGGACCAGGTTGGCGGGGAGCGGGTCGCCGGGGACGAAGGAGATGGAGCTGGAGAGGCCGCCGATGTACGGCCAGCCCTGCAGGTTCATGATCGTGCCGTAGAGGATGGACGAGAGAGCGCCATAGGCGGCGAGAAGGGCGAGTTCGCGGCGGCCGCGCAGGGTCGCGGCGCCGGGGAGGAGGCCGGCGCCCAGGCAGACCCAGCCCATCGCGAGCATCTGGAACGGCAGCCATGGGCCGACGCCGCCGGTCAGCAGGGCGGAGGCGAACATCGACAGCGAGCCGAGGACGAAGCCGAAGCCCGGGCCGAGGACGCGGCCGGAGAGCACCATCAGGAAGAACATCGGCTCCAGGCCGGCCGTACCCGCGCCGAGCGGGCGCAGCGCGGCGCCTGCCGCGGCGAGGACGCCCAGCAGCGCGACGGACTTGGCGTCCAGGCCTGGAGCGCCCCCGCCCGCCGACCGGCCCTCGCTGATCTGCGCGATCACGACGGCCAACAACAACGGCAGCAGGAGTGCGAACAGCCAAGGGGCGTCGGCGGAGTGGCCGACCAGGGCGGACTTGGTCGAGGCGAGCAGCGGCCAGCCGAAGGCCGTCACGCCGACGAGGGAGGTGAGGGTCAGCGCCGTGACGGAGCGGCGGCCGAGGGGGACGGGACGACTCATGCTCCCGCCTCGCTCCGCTCGGCAGGGGCATTCGCCCACACGCACCTTCTGATGATTCGCTCGCTGCGCTCACTCATGCTTCCAGCGCCTCCGCCACCTGGTGGACGGTGAGCCACGGGCCCGGGGCCAGCACCTTGGCGACCTGCGGGGCGAACGCGGGGGAGGAGACCACGACCTCGGCCGTCGGGCCGTCCGCGACGATCTCGCCCTCGGCCAGGATGACCGTGCGGTGGGCGAGTTCGGCGGCCAGCTCGACGTCGTGGGTGGCCAGCAGCACGGCGTGGCCCTCGGCGGCGAGGCCGCGCAGGATCTCCACCAGCCGGGCCTTGGCCGCGTAGTCGAGGCCGCGGGTGGGCTCGTCGAGCAGGAGCAGCGGGGGCCGGGCGGTGAGGACGACGGCCAGGGCGAGCGTGAGCCGCTGGCCTTCGGACAGGTCGCGCGGGTGGGCGGTGTCGGCGATGCCGGGCAGCAGGCGTTCGACCAGTGCTCGGCACGTGCCTGCGAGGGCGCTCGCGTCGGTGTCGGCCGCCGCGCACTCGGCGGTGACGCTCTCGCCGTAGAGCAGGTCGCGCGGGTCCTGCGGGACGAGGCCGACCTGGCGGATCAGGTCGGCGGGCCTGGTGCGGTGCGGGGTGCGGTCGCCCACCCGGACGGTGCCGGAGGCGGGGGCGTGCAGGCCGACGAGGCTGCCCAGCAGGGTCGACTTGCCGGCGCCGTTGCGGCCCATCAGCGCGGTGATCTCGCCGGGGCGGAGGGCGAGGTCCACGCCGCGCAGGGCGTGGACGGGGCCGCGTCGGACGGCGAGGCGGTCGGCGGCTGCCAGCGGGGAGCCGTCGGGGGAGGGTGCGGCGGCCGGACGGTGTCCGTCGAGGCGCTCGCGCAGCCCGGCGGCCTTGCGGCGGGCGTCGCGTACGGACAGCGGCAGCGGCCGCCAGCCCGCGAGCCGTCCGAGGCCGACCACCGGCGGGTGCACCGGCGAGTGCGCCATCACGTCGGCCGGTTCGCCGAGGACGGGCGTGGCGCCGGGGGTGAGCAGCAGCACCTGGTCGGCGTACTGGACGACGCGTTCCAGTCGGTGCTCGGCCATCAGGACGGTCGTGCCGAGGTCGTGCACGAGCCGTTGCAGCACGGCCAGCACCTCCTCGGCCGCGCCCGGGTCGAGCGCCGAGGTCGGCTCGTCCAGGACCAGCACGCGCGGGTGGACGGTGAGGACCGAGCCGATCGCGACGCGCTGCTGCTGGCCGCCGGAGAGCGAGCCGAGGGCGCGGTCGCGCAGGTCGGCGAGGCCGAGCAGGTCGAGGGTCTCCTCGACGCGGCGGCGCATGACGTCGGCCGGCAGGCCCAGGGACTCCATGCCGTAGGCGAGTTCGTCCTCGACGGTGTCGGTGACGAAGTGCGCGACCGGGTCCTGCCCCACCGTGCCCACCAGGTCGGCCAGGTCGCGCGGGCGGTGGGTACGGGTGTCCCGGCCGCCGACGGTGACCCGGCCGTGCAGGGTGCCGCCGGTGAAGTGCGGGACGAGCCCGCTGACGGTGCCCAGGAGGGTGGACTTGCCGGAGCCCGACGGGCCCACCAGCAGGCAGAGTTCGCCCTCGGGGACGGTCAGGTCGACGCCGTTCAAAGCCGACGTGGGAGCGTCCGCGTACTGGACGGAGACCTGCTCGAAGGTGATCACGAAGCCCTCCGGGGCGGGGTCGGGGTGGCGAACGCCGGTACCAGGCCCAGGAGCGCGGCGAGGACGGCGGCCGCCGGCAGCACGGGGATGCTCGGCGGCACGACGGTGGGCGCGAAGGCGGCGGGATCGCGGGTGGAGAGGTAGACGGTGAGCGCGGCGACGGCGACGCCCGAACCGGCGGTGAGCCACTCCGGGAGCGCCCAGGGGTCCGGCCGGTAGCGCGTCCTGACGGACCGCCTGTTGCCGAGGAGCAGTCCGGCGAACGCCGCGGCCAGGCCGATCAGCAGGACGGGGAGCGCCCAGCCGGCGCCCCCGGCGGTCAGCAGGCCGTACGCGGCCAGGCAGACGCCCAGCAGCCCGGCCAGGGTGAGCGCGGCCGTCGCCCGCGCGAGGCGCCGCGGGACGTCGGCGGTGCGGCCGAAGCCGCGGGTGTCCATCGCGGCGGCCAGCGCCACCGAACGCTCCAACGCGCCCTCCAGGACGGGCAGTCCGACGCTCAGCACGGCGGCGACGCCCTTGTCCGTCCGGCCGCGCAGGCGGCGGGCGGCGCGCAGCCGCCGGACGTCGGCGACCAGGTTCGGCGCGAACGTCATCGCCACGACGACGGCCACCCCCGCCTCGTACAGCGCGCCGGGCAGGGCGCGCAGGAGGCGGGCCGGGCTGGCGAGCGCGTTCGCGGCGCCGACGCACACCAGGAGCGTGGCCAGGCGCAGCCCGTCGTAGAGCGCGGCCAGCAGGCCTTCGAGGGTGACCCGGCCGCCGATCCGCACCCCCTGCGCCCAGGCGGGCAGGGGCACTTCGGGCAGCGTGAACAGCACGTGCGTCCCGGGGATCGGCGAGCCCAGCAGCACGGCGAACAGCAGCCGGATGCCGAGGACGAACAGGCCGAGCCGCAGGAACGCGCCGTACGACCGCGACCAGGGCGCGTCACCGCGCCGGGCCGCGACGACGTAGCCGGCGACGGCGGCGAGCAGCAGCAGGATCGCCGGGTTGGTGGTGCGGGTGGCCGCGGCGCCCAGGCCGAGCGCCCACAACCACCAGGCGCCGGGGTGCAGTTGACGGGAGACGCGCACGGAAAGGGACCTCATCGGGGACGGCGGCGGCGCGACTGCCAGACGGCACCGGCCGCGAGGGCGGCGACGAGGACTCCGCCGGCGATCAGGCCGAGGTCCGGGCCGCTGCCGTCGTCCTTGGCCGCTGCCTTGCTGTCCGTCTTCGCACCGGCGCCGACCTGGTCGGCGCAACCGGCCTTCGGGTAGCCGGCGATGGCGCAGAGCAGGCCGTTCGTGTCGTACCGCAGCGGCGGCGCGACGGCGGCGAGCACCTCGGCGGACGTCGCGTTGGCGGCGACGGTGGCGCAGGCGGTGCGCTGCTCGGGCGGCTGCTCGGCGGAGGCGGCATCGTCGGCCGTGCCGAAGTCGAGGACGACGGCCACGCGCTTGCGGCCCTGCTGCGGGGGCGTGCTCGCGCAGAGGGCGGCGAAGTCGGCGCCGGCGCGGGGCTGCGCGGCGTTCTGCCCGCCGTCCGGGCTGACGGCGAACCGCCACCCGTCGACGCTCCCGTCCGCCGGCACGTGGACCGACGGACCCTGCTGCTGGTAGGCCCAGCCGCCGTCGGCACCCTTCCAGAACGACCAGTACCGGTACCCGGCCGCCTCGGCGGGCACGGCGGAACCGGCGACGAGGAGCACGGCGAGCAGGCCGGTGAGGAGTGCGGCGAGGCGGCCGGTGGGTTGCCTGGCGGCGGTGTGGCCGTGGGCGGTGGGGCCGGCCAGGCGGTTGGCGAGTTGCCTGGCGGGGGTGGTGGTGGGGCCGGCCAGGCGGCTGGCGAGTCGGCTGGCAGGGGTGGTGGGAGCCTCGGCGCGCCCGAGGCGGTTGCCGGGCGCGGCGGCACGGGAGCGGTCGCTCGCTGCCGTGAGCCCGACCGGGGTGCCCGGCGCAGACGAGGCTCCCCGGACCGCCGTGCGGGCACGCCCGGTCGCCGTCGGGCGTCGCGTGCGGGCAGTCGGCGCGGCCGCCGGGCCCGACGCGCTGCCCTCGAACGACGGGCTCCAGCCGGGCCCGCCCGCCGCCGGGAGCCCGGAGGCTCCGGCGGCGTGGCGGGGGTTGGACGTCACAGCTTCGGGGCGCGCTTGCGCTGGAGGCTCAGGATGAGGCCGCCGCCGACGCCGATGAGCAGGCCGACGCCGATCAGCCAGTACTGGGAGATGCCGCCGTCCTTCTTCTTCTCGGCGGCGGGCGCGGCGGAACCGGGAGCAGCAGGGGCGGAAGCCGTCGTCTTCGGCACCGGGCCGAGCGTGGTGAGCTGCTGCACCAGCGCGGCCGTGTCCCGCTGGGCGGCCTGGGCGACCAGGAGCAGCGTCGCGGCGGCGCCCGCGTCGGTGCCGCCCTTCGTCCACGCGGCGCCGTTCTGGGTCAGCCAGTCCACCGCGCCGGCGGCCTGCTGCGGGTGGCCGCTCTGGGTGAGGCCGAGGGCGGCCCAGGCGGTGGCGGTGTAGTCGGGGGTGGGCGTGGCGCCGGGCATGGTGAGGGTGAGGTGGTTGCCGCCCGCGCCGAGCTGCGCGGTGAGGTACGCCCCGGCGGCCTCCGCCGAGTCGGCGTGCGCGACGGGGGAGGCCGGGGTGGCGGGGGTGGCGGTGGCGCCGTCCTGGCAGGTCAGCGGCTTGGGCGCGGCGTCGGAGCGGACGCCGGCGGTGACCGGGAGCCGGCCGCCGGCCGCGGCGAGCGAGGCCTGGGCGGTGGCGAGCGCGTTGGGCGCGAGGGCGCCGGAGGCGGCGTCGGGCTGGAAGGCGAAGGCGCCGCGCTGGTCGGCGGGGGCGGCGCAGCCGAGCTGGAAGCGGGCGAGCCCGTCGAAGGCGTTCTTGCCGTCCTTGGCGACGCCCGCCGGGTCGGTCCTGGCGGCGAAGAGGGCGTTGACGGCGAGGCCGGTGGAGTTGGCGTCGCCGGGGTTGCCGGGGTTGTAGGCCCAGCTGCCGTCGGCGTTCTGGACGGTCTTGAGCCACTGGACGCCCTTGTCGACGGCGTCCTGGTGCCCGCCGAGCGCGACGAGGGCCTGGACGGCGACGGCGGTGGCGTTGCTGTCCTCGGTCTTGGCGTCGCAGGCCGCGTCGGCGGCCCGGTAGGACGGCCAGCCGCCGTCCTCGCACTGCTGTCCGGTGAGCCAGGCGACCGCCTGGTCGGCCGGGGTCACCTTGGCCGCCGCGAGCGCGGTGAGCGCGAGGGACTGGCGCCACACCCCGTCGTACGTCGGGTCGCCCTTGCCGTACAGGCCCTCGGGGGCAGCGGGGGCAGTGGGGGCAGCGGGGGCAGCGGGGGCCGGCGGGGAGGGGGTGTCGGCGAGGGCCGGTGCGGCGGCGGCGCCGGTGAGCAGCGCGGCGGACAGGGCGGCGGCGCCCAGGCGGGCGGCGGTGAGCATGGTGGAGGTGTGCCTTTCGGTGAGCGGGGCGGGCCCGGCGGGGCCCTTCCGTAGTCCTCGACGGTGCCGGACGGGTGCGTCCGGCCCTCAGGCCGTGTCCCTCGGATCAGGTCGGAGGGCTGATCCGACGGACACGTCCTGGCCGCTCGCCCCTCCCCGGGCGCTCCGGCTCGGCCCGTACTCACGCGCGGGAGCACGGCCTCACGGTTGCGGGGTCAGCGCCGGACTCGCACCGGCTTCCCCCGGGAGAGGGACGGGATGAAGTTTTTGCTGCCCGTTGACTCTAGCCGCCGGCGCCGCCCGCCGGACCGCGGCGAGCAGGAACACGTTCCAGTAAGCGGGGGCGGGCGGAGACCTCACGGCAGCGTGAGCAGCCGCGCCGCCGTGTGCAGGTCGGCCCGGACCTCGGCGATCGAGGAGCGGCCGGAGAGCCAGGAGACCAGCGCCGAGTGCCAGGTGTGCTCGATCACCCGGACGGCCGCGCGCTGGCTCTCGCTCGGTGGCCCGGACTGGCCGATCGCGTCCAGGATGAGCTGTCCGGTCGCGGAGCTCACCTGGTCCACCTCGGCCCCGACCGAGCGGTCCGCGAAGGACAGCGCCCGCACCATGGCCTCCGCCAGGAGCGGTTCGCGCTGGAGCGCGTGGAAGGCCCGGGTGAGCGTGTCGGCCACCCGCGGCGCCGGTTCGTCGTCGGTCGGCGGGTGGCGCCGGATGTGCTCCTGGAGGCTCTGCAGCTGTTCGAGCATGACCGCGACCAGCAGGTGGACCTTGGACGGGAAGTACCGGTAGAGCGTGCCGAGGGCGACCTCGGCGCTCTCCGCGACCTCCCGCATCTGCACCGCCTCGTACCCGCCGCGCGCGGCCAGGGCGGTGGCGGCCCGCAGGATCCGCCGCCGGCGCTCGGCCTGGCGGGCGGTCAGCGGCGGCTCCCCGGCCGGCGGGGCGGCGGGGCTCGCGGACGTGCTCGGCGACGACAAGGGGTGCTCCCGGGGGCGCGTGGGTGGCGGCGCGCCGCACGGGGGCGGCGCACCGTCGACCCGGGGTCGGCCGGGTCGGCGTGGCGGGAATCACCAGCCCTGGCTCCGGAGGGAAAGCTACGGGCCGGTATCTTCGAGGTCTCTCATTGTTCACATGGTCGATGACGAGTTCCACAGCCACTGAAACCTGATCTACTTTAGCGACCGGCAGCACAGATAGCAGCTAGAGAAGAGGGCCCAGGATGACCGCGCAGCCGCTGCGGATTGCCCTGCTGTCGTACCGCGGCGACCCGTTCTGCGGTGGCCAGGGCGTCTACGTGCGTCACCTGTCCCGCGAGCTGGCCAGGCTCGGCCACCACGTGGACGTGATCGGCGCCCAGCCGTACGCCGTCCTGGACGAGGTCGAGGGGCCGGGGTCGGTGCGCCTCGTCGAGCTGCCCAGCCTGGACCTGTACCGCGCGGACGACCCGTTCCGCACGCCCGGGCGCGGCGAGTTCCGCGGGCCGGTGGACGTGCTGGAGTTCGCCACGATGCGCACCGGCGGCTTCCCCGAGCCGCTGACGTTCTCGCTGCGCGCCCGGCAGTACCTGGCCCGGCACAAGGGCCGCTACGACGTCGTGCACGACAACCAGACCCTCGGCTACGGCCTGCTCGGGCTGGCCCGGCACGGCTTCCCGCTGGTCACCACGATCCACCACCCGATCACCGTCGACCGGCGGCTGGAGCTGGACGCGGCCACCACCCGGATGCGCCGGCTGTCGCTGCGCCGCTGGTACGCCTTCACCCGGATGCAGCGCCGCGTCGCCACCCGGCTGGACCACGTGATCACCGTCTCCGGCAGCTCGAAGCGGGAGATCGCCGAGCACCTGGGCGCCGCGCCCGGCGCCGTCTCGGTGGTGCCGATCGGCGCCGACACCCGGCTGTGGTCCCCGTCGGCGGAGGTCGCGCGGGTGCCCGGGCGGATCGTCACGACCTCCAGCGCGGACGTCCCGCTCAAGGGCCTGGTCTACCTGGTCGAGGCGCTGGCCAAGGTCCGCACCGAGCGGCCCGCGCACCTGGTCGTGGTCGGCAAGCCGCAGAAGGAGGACGGCCCTGTCACCGAGGCGGTCCGCCGCTTCGGGCTGGAAGAGCACATCGAGTTCCGCAGCGGGCTGACCGACCCGGAGCTGGTCGACCTGTACCGCTCGGCCGAGGTGGCCTGCGTGCCGTCGCTGTACGAGGGCTTCTCGCTGCCCGCCGCCGAGGCGATGGCCACCGGCACGCCGCTGGTGGCGACCACCGGCGGCGCGATCCCCGAGGTGGCCGGGCCGGACGGGGAGACCTGCCTGGCCGTGCCGCCGGGGGACGCGGACGCGCTGGCCGCCGCGCTCGGCCGGCTGCTGGACGACCCGGAGCTGCGTGAGCGGCTCGGGGTGGCCGGCCGCGAGCGGGTGCTGGCCCGGTTCACCTGGGAGCGGGCCGCCGAACTGACCGCCGACGCCTACCGCGCGGCGATCGCCACCGGGGTCGGCGCGCGGGCCCGCTCCGGGCCGGGCTGGCGGTACGTGCCCTGAGTCCGGGCCGGTCCGCGGCGCCGACCGGCGTGCGGGAGACCTGATGAAGCGTCAAACGCGCTTGATGGCACGACGCTTGGTAGCAAGACGCTTGATGGCAAGACGCTTGGTAGCAAAGGAATGGGAGCCCTGCAGTGCTGACCGTCGATTTCTCGCGCTTCCCGCTCGCCCCCGGCGACCGGGTGCTCGACCTGGGCTGCGGCGGGGGCCGGCACGCGTTCGAGTGCTACCGCCGCGGTGCCAACGTGATCGCCCTCGACCAGAACGCCGAGGAGATCGCCGAGGTCAAGAAGTGGTTCGCCGCGATGGAGCAGGCCGGCGAGGCCCCCGAGGGCGCGTCGGCGACCGCGATGGAGGGCAACGCGCTGGCGCTGCCGTTCGAGGACGAGTACTTCGACAAGATCATCATCTCCGAGGTGATGGAGCACATACCCGATGACAAGGGCGTGCTCAACGAGATGTTCCGGGTCCTCAAGCCCGGCGGCCTGCTCGCCGTCACCGTGCCGCGCTGGCTGCCCGAGAAGATCTGCTGGGCGCTGTCCGACGAGTACCACGAGGTCGAGGGCGGCCACATCCGCATCTACCGCGGCGACGAACTGCTCGGCAAGCTCAAGGACGCCGGCCTGGAGCCCTACGGCACCCACCACGCGCACGCGCTGCACTCGCCGTACTGGTGGATCAAGTGCGCCGTCGGCGTGGACAACGACAAGGCGCTGCCCGTCAAGGCCTACCACCAGCTGCTGGTCTGGGACATCGTCGGCACTCCGGTGATCAGCACGCTCACCAAGGCCGCCGAGAAGGCCCTCAACCCGGTCATCGGCAAGAGCTTCGTCGCCTACGCCTCCAAGCCGCGGCGGGCCGGCGCATGACCGCCGCCGTCCCCGAGGTGCTGCTGCTCGACGGGGTGCTCGACGCCGAGCAGGCCGCCGGCACCGTCCGCAGCATCCTCGCCGAGCAGCGCCCCGACGGCGCCATACCGTGGTTCACCGGCCACCACCTCGACCCGTGGGACCACACCGAGGCCGCGATGGCCCTCGACACCGCGGGCGAGCACGCCGCCGCCGAGGCCGCCTACCGCTGGCTCGCCGCCCACCAGAACCCGGACGGCTCCTGGTACGCGGCCTACACGGACGGCGAGGTCTCCAACCGGGCCAAGGAGACCAACTTCTGCGCCTACGTCGCCGTCGGGGTCTGGCACCACCACCTCAGCACCGGCGACGACGCGTTCCTGGAGTGGATCTGGCCGGTGGTCCGCCGCGCCCTGGACTTCATCGTCCGGCTGCGGCTGCCCGGTGGCCCGATCTCCTGGCGCCTCGACGAGGACGGCACCGCGACCGACGAGGCGCTGCTCACCGGCTCGTCCAGCATCCTGCACGCGCTGCGCTGCGGGCTGGCCGTCGCCGAGTACCTGGAGGAGCCGCAGCCCGACTGGGAGCTCGCGGCCGGCCGGCTGCGGCACGCCGTCGCCCGCCACCCCGAGCGGTTCCTCGACAAGGACCGCTTCTCGATGGACTGGTACTACCCGGTGCTCGGCACCGCGCTGCGCGGCGAGGCGGCGCTGGCCAGGATCGAGCGCGACTGGGACCGCTTCGTCGTCCCCGGCCTCGGCGTGCGCTGCGTCAGCGACCGTCCGTGGGTGACCGGCGGCGAGAGCGCCGAACTCGCCCTCGCGCTCTGGGCGATCGGCGAGTCCGACCGCGCCGTGGACATCCTGCGCTGGATCCAGAAGCACCTGCGGCACGAGGACGGCTCCTACTGGACCGGGTACGTGTTCGAGGACGACGCCATCTGGCCCGAGGAGCGCACCACCTGGACGGCCGGCGCGCTGCTGCTCGCCGTCGCCGCGCTCGGCGGCGACCCGGCGACGGTCGCGGTGTTCGGCGGGGACGACCTGCCGGAGGGACTGGTGGTCCAGGACTGCTGCTGAGGCGGCCGGGCCGGGACACGCGGAAGGGGGGGGGGGGCCGCGGGGGGCCCCCCCCCGCGCGGGGGGGGGGGGGGGGGGCCCGGGGGGGGGGGGGGGGGGGGGGCGGGCGGCCCCGGGGGGGGGGGGGGGGAGGGGGGGCCGCCGG
>NZ_JBHWGD010000050.1:3168-7265 GCF_042733235.1 Kitasatospora sp. NPDC059722 | reverse complement strand
ACCTTATATCACTTTTTTTTTGTGGGTGTGTGTGTTTTTTTTTTAATATCTCTTTGTTCTACCCGGGGGGGGGGGGGGGGGGGGGCGCGCCGGGCGGGGCGCCCCCGGGGGGCCCCCCCCCCCCCTTCCGGCTGCGTGGCGGTTCAGCCGCGCTGGATGCCCGAGGTGTCGGCCAGCACGCCCTGGGTGCCGTCCTGGAGCTGGGCGACCAGCGCGGTGCCGCGCTGCTCGACCGCCAGGTACCAGGTGCCGGGGACCAGCTCGCCGATCGGCGCGCCGACCGGGTTGTCCTTCGGCGCCAGCGCGCGCGGGGCCGGGACGGCGAACCAGAACGGCGCGAAGTCGGCCGCCGGGGCCGGCTGCGGGGCCGGGGCCGGCTGTGCGGCGACCGGGGCCGGGGTGATGTCCTGCGGGCCGGGCTGGCCGGCCTGGCCGGGCGCACCCGGGGCCGGGTAGCCGTAGCCGCCGGGCTGGGCGCCGTACGCCGGGGCCTGGTTCGGGTCCTGGCCCTGCACCGGGTAGCCGTACTGGCCGGGCTGGGGCTGGCCGGGCTGACCGGGCTGGCCCGGCATCGGGTAGCCGCCCTGGTACGGGACGGCCGGACGGTCGGTCACCAGCGGCGCCTTCAGCGCGGGCACCAGCGGAGCGGCCGCGGCGGCGCCGGCGAGCACGATCAGCGAGATGAGGCCGAGCCAGGCGCCGAAGCCGTGGCTGACGCTCGGACCGGTGCCGGCGCCGCCCAGCGCCCAGACGGACGTCCAGAGCGCGGCCACCGCGAAGGCGATGCCCCACTGGTCCAGCCGCAGGCCGAGGACCTGACGGTTGGCCGCGGCCGGGCCCTGGAACCGCTGCACCAGGATCAGCGCGGCGGCGGCGATGCCCAGCAGGTAGATCGACGGCAGGACGGGGAACAGCGCGGTGCTCCAGGCGTTTTGCGACGTGTCGATGTTCCCGCAGTACGCCCCGGAGCAGTTCCAGCTCAGGTAGGGCAGGAAGGAGGCGATGAAGAGCAGGACGGCCGCGCCTGCGACGGCGGCGTCTCCCCTGGTGAGAGCGCGCAGATTCACTTACGTTCCCCTCGTTGACGGTTCGTGGACGGCGGTCCGCCCGGTCGCGCCGACCGGCCGGGAACCCCCGAACGGACCAGAAGCCTAGGGCCAACCGCCCCACCGGCGCACAGCGGGGACCGGGAACGGGGCGAATTCGTTGCAAACGGCGCAGCCCGAGCGCCGCGGGAGTGCAGCCCGCGCGCCGCGGGAGCGCCGCCGGATTCAGTCCCGCGAGGTCAGATACGCCGTCAGCGCGTCGGCGATCCCCTCGGCCGCCTTCTGGCGCCACTGAGGGTCCGTCATCCGCTTCGCGTCCGCCGGGTTGCGCATGTTACCGCACTCGATGAACACCTTGGGGACCGTCGAGAGGTTGAGGCCGCCCAGGTCGGAGCGGGTGTCCAGGCCGTTCTCGGCGATGTAGTCGGCGAACGGCTCGCCGGTCGCGGCGTGGAACCGCTCGCGCAGCAGCAGGCCGAGCCGGTGCGACGGTTCGACGATCGCCGAGTTGTCCGCCTTCCCGGCGACCACCTTGGCGGGCATGATCACGTGGAACCCGCTGCCGCTCGCCGGAGCGCCGTCCGCGTGCACCGAGAGGGCCACGTCGGCGTGGGCGTCGGCGGCGGCCCTGGCGCGCTCGTCGATGCACGGGCCCCACGGGCGGTCGCCGTCCTGGGTGAACGCCACGGTCGCGCCGCGGGCGGTGAGGATCGCGCGGGCGCGGCGGGAGACGTCCAGGGTGTAGTCGGCCTCGGTGTAGCCGGCGTCGGTCTCGGTGCCGGTGGTGTCGCACTCCTTGCGGGCGTTGCCGATGTCGACCTGACGGTTGATCTCGGCGGTGTGCGAGGAGTTGCCGGGGTTGTGGCCGGGGTCGAGCAGGATCGTGCGGCCGGTGAGGGCGGTCGAGGCGGCGGTCCCGGGGGTGGGGGCGTCCGACGGGGTGGCGGGTGGTGCGGCGGGTGGCGTGGTGGGTGGGGTGGTGGGGGGGGTGGTCCCGGGGGCTGATCCCTACATTGGTGCCGGTGTGGGCCGCGGGGTTGGGCTTGGGGCTGGGCGCTCAGGCCGCGCGTGCGCGCGGCGACGGCGGCTGTCCCGGGTGTCCTGACCCGGGTGTGTGTGCGGGTTCGGGCGACTGTGCCCGGGTGTGTGGGCCCGGGCGACGGAGGCGGGGGCGCAGGTGTGCCCGGCAACGGCGGCCGGCGGCGGGTCGGTTCAGCTCTCGACGAGGAGGGCGACGGCCCGGTCGCCGTCCTCCTCCTGTTCGGCGGCGAGGACGAGGACCCGGTCGGCGTCGCCGTCGGCGAGGAGCAGGGCGGCGAGGTCGAGAGCGTCCGCGGGGACGGTGCCGGGCGGGGCGGGCTCGGCCGGGCTGATCGCGACGACGGGGCCGGTCAGGCCCCAGCGGGCGGCGATGTGCCCGAGGACGGCGTTGGGGTTGGACTGGAAGAACAGCAGCGGGGCTGTCCGGCGGCCGGGTGCGGCGCCCTCGTCGATGGCCCGCGCGGTGGCGCGGTCGCCGCTCGCGCTGGCGAGCAGCAGCGCCGTGCGCCCGGGCGCGGGTGCGTCTCCGTGGTGGGCGCGCAGGCAGCGTTCGGCGGTGTGGGCGACGAGCGGGTTGAAGGTGGAGGCGGCGAAGCCGGGCAGGGGCGGCAAGGGGTCGTCCGCCCGGTCGGGATCGGGCCAGTGGGCCTCGGCGAGGATGCGCAGGGGCGGCGGCAGGAGCATGGGCGGGGCGGTCCTGGTGTGGGCGGAGGGAACCGGGGGCGGCCGGCGGTGTGGAGCCGGGCGGCGCCGGGGTGGGCGGGAGTTTGTCGGGCGGGGCTGTGCGACGGGCGCGTCGCAGGTGGAGCCGGGGCGGGGTGCCCGGCGCTCCGGACCCGGCCGGGTGTTCGGAGGGGTCGGCCCGAAGCCTGCCTGCGCACCGACCGGTTGACGGTCGCCGCTCATGCGCGGGCCACGAGGAGGGCGGTGTTGGCGCCCCCGAAGGCGGAGTTGAGGCTGAGGGCGTAGCGCGGTGCGGCGGCGCGCGGTCCGTCCAGGACGAGGTCGAGGCCGACGTCCGGGTCCGGGCCGAGCCAGCCGGCGTTCACCGGGAGCCGTCCGCTGTGCAACGCGCCGATGGTGACGGCGAGTTCGAGCAGCGCGGACGCCTCCAGGGCGTGGCCGTGGACGGACTTGCTGGAGCTGACCGGCAGGCGGGCGGTGTGCGCGCCGAACACGCGGTGCAGCGCCAGGGCCTCGGCCCGGTCGGCCAGCGTGGAGCCGATGCCGTTGGCGTTGACGTAGCCGACGTCGGCCGGCCCGGCGCCCGCGCGGGCGAGCGCGGCCCCGATGGCGCGGGCCACGCCGGCGCCGGCGGGCTCCGGGCGGCACACGTGGTGGGCGTCCCCGGTGCGGCCCCAGCCGGCCAGCCGGGCGAGCGCGGTGGCGCCGCGCCGCTCGGCGGCCGGGGCGGCCTCGACCAGGACGGCGGCCGCCGCGTCGCCCAGCAGCGTGCCGGTCCGGCCGGTGCTGAACGGGCGCAGCTCGCCGTCGCGGGCGAGGGCGCGGCCCGCGTCGAAGACCGCGAACACGCCCGGTTCGACGAGGTGCCCGGCGGCCACCAGCACCCGCTCGTGCCGCCCGGCGGCGACCAGCGAGGCTGCGTCGGCGACGGCGGTCGCCGCCGCCACGCAGGCACCCGTGTAGACGCGGGTGACGCCGTGGAGTCCCCAGGCGCTGGCGAGTCCGGCCGCGACGGCGTCGGCCGTCGCACGGGTGCGCAGGTCTCCGTGCAGTGCGAGCAGGACGGGCGTCGCCGCGCCGTCGGCGGCGCCGAGCCCGGCCTGGCGGCAGGCCTGGCCGACCGCGTCCAGCACCGCGTCGGCGAGCGGCACCGGTGCGGGCAGCAGGGCGGCCCGGGTGGTGCGGCACGCGCTCACGTCGAAGCGGGTGACGGCGCCGAAGGCGGCCTTGCCGTGGGCGGGGGCCCCGGGGTGTTCGCCCCCGCCCCGCCCCCCCCCGCCGGGCCAGCCCCCCCCCCCCACCCCCCCCCGCGCCGCGGCCCGGCCG
>NZ_JBHWGD010000050.1:0-3158 GCF_042733235.1 Kitasatospora sp. NPDC059722 | reverse complement strand
CACCCGGCCCCTGCGGTGCCGCGCCCCTCTGGGGCCTTGCCGGGGGGGGCCGCCGGGGGTGAGTTCGCCGAGGCCGCGCCCGGCCGCGCTGAGCACGCCGACGCCGCTGACCACCGGACGGGCGGCGGCCGGGAGGACGGCGGTCATGGCTGCGCGGCTCCGGGGGAGGTGCTCGCCAGGAGGGCCTCGCGCAGCAGTCCGGTGGCGTCGTCGACGGTCCGCACGGCGGCGAAGCGCTCGTCGTCGAGGTCGCCCTCGATGCCGTAGCGCTGCTCGAACTCG
Source organism: Kitasatospora sp. NPDC059722 (assembly GCF_042733235.1). Taxonomy (NCBI): domain Bacteria; kingdom Bacillati; phylum Actinomycetota; class Actinomycetes; order Kitasatosporales; family Streptomycetaceae; genus Kitasatospora; species Kitasatospora sp. NPDC059722. Next base: position 2,876 of record NZ_JBHWGD010000050.1, on the reverse strand, counting down.
GCGATCAGCCAAGTGAGTTCCAGCGATCCGAGCTCGTCGGGCACGGTGTCGGCGGCGCGCTGCCCGAACGCCGCCAGCATGTCCACGACCTCGGCGCGGTCCGGCCGGCCGGCGCGCGTCACGCGGCGCTGCCGGCGGCCGCGCCGGCCGGGTCCTGGGCCCCGGCGGCCTCGATGCGCCGGACGACGTCGGCGGTGAACTCGTCGAGCGTCATCATCGCGGTGGTCTCCATCTCGTCGAGGTCGATCTTGACCCCGAACTCGTCCTCGACCTGGACCGACAGGTCGGCCAGCGCGAGCGATTCGAGGTCCAGCCCGGCCGGGCCGAGGTCGGTGTCGCCGGTGACCCCGGAGACGTCGTACTGCATCTGGGCGAGGGCGGAGAGGACGAAGTCGCGGATGCGGTCCTGCATGGAGGGCTCCTAGGAGAGGAAGGCGCGCTGGTCAGCGGGCGGTGGTGGCCGTGGCGGCGTCGCGCAGGGCGGCCGGGTCGCGCAGCAGCTTTCCGGTCGCGGTGCGCGGGAGTCGGGGGAGGAGGGCGAGCCGGCGGGGCCGCTTGTAGGCGGCCAGGCGGCGGTTGAGCCCGTCCTGGACGGCGGCCGGGTCGGCGCCGGCTTCGAGGGCCAGGTACGCCTCGATGCCGCCGTCCTCGAAGACCACGACGGCCTCGCGGACGGCGGGCAGAGCGGTGAGCGTCTGCTCGACCTCGGTGAGGTCCACCTTGAGGCCGCCGATGGACACTTGGGAGTCCAGCCGGCCGAGGACGGTGACCTCGCCGGTGTCCGGGTCGAGCAGGGCGGCGTCCCGGGTGTGCAGCCAGCCGTCCGACCAGCGGGTCGGGTCGTCCAGCCCCGGGTAGGGCGAGGTACCCGCCGCGATCCGCAGCTCGCCCCCGACGAGCCGCAGCCGCATGCCGTGGACGGGCCGCTTGGCCGGGTGCAGCCCGCCCGAGAGGTCGGTGGCGATCACCCCGGTCTCGGTCATCCCGTACATCGTGCCGAGCGGGACGCCGTACCGGTCCGTGAACAGCGCGGCCAGGCCCGGACGGACCAGCTCGCCGGCCACCACCATCCGCCGCAGCCGGGGCAGCGGCGGCGGCGCGACCGCGCCGGCCAGCAGCTCGGCGTGGAACGGCACGCCGATGACGGTGACCGGCCGGCCGCCGCGGGCGGCGGCCGAGAGGATGCCCGCGGCCGTCATCCGCTCCGGCACGGTCAGCGCGGCGCGGGCGAACAGGGCGTTGAGCAGTCCGCCGACCAGGCCGAGCACGTGCACCATCGAGGAGAGCAGGACGACCCGCTCGCCCTCGCCGGGGTAGTCCACCAGCCTGCGGTAGCAGTCGAGTTCGCGCAGCAGGTCGGCGGCGGTGCGGGCGATCACCTTGGCCGGGCCGGTGGACCCGGAGCTCAGCTGGACCAGCGCGTGCCCGGTCCGGGCCGGCCGTCCGTCCGGCAGCCGCACGGCCACCGGCTCCACGTCGGAGAACCCGCGCAGTGCCGCCGCGGACCGGTGGGCGGAGCCCACCAGGACCTGCGGGGTCAGCCGGGCCACCGCCGCGTCGACCTCGTGGTCGGTCAACCGGTGGTCGAGCAGCGCCACTTGGGCGCCGAGCCGCCATGCTGCCAGCAGCACGGCGACGAATGCCACCGAGGGCGGCAGCCGCAGGGCCGCCGTGCCGCCCGAGCCGAGACCGGCGGCGGCGAGCCGAGCGGTCTGCTCGTCGACGAGGGCGCGCAGGGCGGCCCGGTCGATCGGGCCGCCGAAGTGCAGGCACTCCTCGCCCCCGTCGCCGGCCAGCAGGAGCCGGTCGATCCAGTCGGGCGGGGCATCGGCGTGCGGCTGCGCGGGGAGCATCCGATCCGCGAGCGGAAGTGAAGAGCTTGAAAAGGCGGTCAACACCACTCCACATAGTGAGGGGATTTGACATGGACGCCGTGAACAACCAAAACGGTCAATTCCGTGGCCAGACCTTGGCACAGACGATTGGTCAAATCAAGGTCTATACCAATGTGGTTGTTGCTCCTACGCTGCCGAACCGGGAGCGGTCCGCGCGTGGCCGTCCGGGAATTGGAGCTGCCCGTGGGAGTGACCACGCTGGCCGGGATCGAGCGCGCCGCGCGCGCACATCTCCCCCGCGAGATCTGGGACTTCATCGAAGGCGGCAGTGGCGCGGAACGCACCCTGGCGGCGAACCGGGAGGCGTTCTCCCGCTACGCGTTCCGGCCCCGCACGCTCGTCGACGTCTCGGCCTGCTCGCCCGCGACCACCCTGCTCGGCAGCCCGCTCGCGCTCCCGGTCGGCATCGCCCCGATGGCCTACCACCGGCTGGTCGACCCCGAGGGCGAGACGGCCACCGCGCGGGCGGCCGGCGCGGCCGGAGCCCTGCTCGTGGCCGGCATGTTCGCGAGCCGCACCCTGGAGGACATCACGGCCGCCGCCACCGGCCCGGTCTGGCTCCAGCTGTACTGGCTGCGCGAGCGCGCGGCCCTCGCGGCCCTGGTCGAACGGGCCGAGGCAGCCGGAATCTCGGCCCTCGTGCTCACCGTGGACGCCCCCAGGATCGGCCGCCGCCTGCGCGACCTGCGCAACGGCTTCGCGATCCCGCCCGCCGTCCGCGCCGTCAACCTCGACCCGGCCCTGATGGCGGCCAGCCACCGTGCCGCGAGCGGGAGTTCGGGCATCGCCGACCACGCGCGCGAGCAGTTCGACCCCTCGCTGACCTGGGCCGACCTCGGCTGGCTGCGCGAGCGCACCCGGCTGCCGCTGGTCCTCAAGGGCGTCCTCACCCCGGAGCACGCGAGCCTCGCCGTCGACAACGGCGCCGACGCCCGCGGGGGGGCCAACCCGGGCGGCCGGCGCTAGCGAGTGTGCGTGGCC
>NZ_JBHWGD010000049.1:45388-77564 GCF_042733235.1 Kitasatospora sp. NPDC059722 | reverse complement strand
CGCCCGGTTACATTCCGAACCCGGAAGCTAAGCCTCACAGCGCCGATGGTACTGCAGGGGGGACCCTGTGGGAGAGTAGGACGCCGCCGAACAATTCTTCTGAAAAGCCCCTGATCCATTCGGATCAGGGGCTTTTCGCATTTCCGGGAGCAGTCGTGCCCGGTGACGTATTGTCAGTCCATGGACGAACAGACAGCGGTCATCGCGGACAGTGTGCTCCGGCCCGGGCAGCGTGACGGCGCCCTGCGCGTGCTGGCGGACGCCCAGGCGGTCGACGGCCGGGCGGCCGTGTCCGAGCAGGGCCGGCTCCGGCTGCGTTCCTCGGAGACGCCCCGCCCCGGTGTCATCCACCTCCTCGAAGCCGACGTAGCCCACGAAGCCGCTCAAGCCGACGAGGCCAACGAGAACGCCAAGGCCGTCGAGAGCGCCGAAGCCGCCGTCGTGGCCTACGGCCAGCTGGAGATCCCCCAGGACACGGCTCCTGGGGCCCACGCCAATCCCGCCGCCGAACTCGTCGTCGCCCCCGCCGCCCGAGGCCGCGGCCTGGCCCGCCCCCTGGTGGACGCCGTGCTGGCGGAGGCCCACCGGGCCGGCCGCGACGCCGTCGACTTCTGGGTGCACGGCGGCCACCCCGCCGCCCGCCACCTGGCCGACCGGTACGGCGCCGAGCTGGTCCGCGAGCTGCGGCAGATGCGCCGCACGGGTGAGCAGACCGAGACCGTCCCGCTCCCCGAGGGCGTCGAGCTGCGGACCTTCCGTCCGGGTGAGGACGACGCCGAGTGGCTGCGGCTCAACGCCCTCGCCTTCGCCCACCACCCCGAGCAGGGTGCCTGGACCGAGCGCGACCTGGCGGACCGGCTGGCCGAGCCCTGGTTCGACCCGGCGGGCTTCTTCCTGGCCACCCGCGAGGGCAAGGTCGTCGGCTTCCACTGGACCAAGGTGCACGGGGCCACCGCCACCGAGCCGGCCCTCGGCGAGGTGTACGTCGTCGGGGTGGACCCGGCCGAGCAGGGCAGCGGCCTGGGCCGCGCGCTGACCGCGGCGGGCCTGCGTCACCTGACCGGCTCAGGCCCCGGCGAGCGTGGACTGGAGACCGTACTTCTCTACGTCGACGCCGACAATCCGGCCGCCGTGCGGGTATATGAACGACTGGGATTCACCGTGCACGAGGTGGACCTCATGTACCGCGTCGAGTACCGGGCGGACCGGGCGGTCTAGCCGCAACAGCCGGTCGGGGCAAGGCACGGGGCACCGCAGCCCCGGCCCCGACCGACTCAGCTTTCCTCCTGGCCATGCGGTGTTTACCGTGGATTCAATTGTTGCCGCGAAGATCACAGGATGAAGTCCGTAGTGTCTCGCTCGTGCAGCGTCGGCCGTACCACGGCGGCCGGTGCTGTACGGACCGCGCCGGGTGGGTGGGCGTGGGCGCCGGGCGATGACGACGGCCCGCAGAGCCATTCGCGTTCGGACGCCGTCCTGCTGCTGGAGGAGCTGGAACCCATGAGCATCCCTCGCCCCGTCTCTGCCCCACTGTCCCCACCGGCCCTGATGTCGAACGCGCTCGGTCTGCCGCCGGAGCCGTCGACGGTGGACGAGCAGGACTTCGAGGAGCTTCCGCAGGGCCGGTTCCTGGACCGCGAGCGGAGCTGGCTCGCGTTCAACGAGCGGGTCCTGGAGCTCGCCGAGGACCCGAAGATCCCGCTGCTGGAGCGGGCCAAGTTCCTCGCCATCTTCGCGAGCAACCTGGACGAGTTCTTCATGGTCCGGGTGGCCGGCCTCAAGCGCCGGATCGCCACCGGCGTCGCCCAGCGCAGCGCCTCCGGCCTCCAGCCGCGCGAGGTGCTCGACCTGATCTGGACGCGCTCGCGCGAGCTGATGGCCCGCCATGCCGCCGCGTTCCAGCAGGAGGTGCTGCCGGACCTCGCCACCGAGGGCATCGAGGTGGTCCGCTGGCCGGAGCTGGCGGAGAAGGAGCAGGCCCGCCTGCACACGCTCTTCCGGCAGAAGATCTTCCCGGTCCTGACCCCGCTGGCGGTCGACCCGGCGCACCCCTTCCCGTACATATCGGGGCTGTCCCTGAACCTCGCCGTGGTGGTGCGCAACCCGGTGTCCGGGCACAAGCACTTCGCCCGCGTGAAGGTCCCGCAGTCGCTCGCCCGTTTCCTGGAGGCCTCGCCCCAGCGTTACGTCCCCCTGGAGGACGTGATGGGCGCGCACCTGGAGGAGCTGTTCCCGGGCATGGAGGTGCTCGCGCACCACGCGTTCCGGGTCACCCGCAACGAGGACCTGGAGGTGGAGGAGGACGACACCGAGAACATCCTCAAGGCCCTGGAGAAGGAGCTGATGCGGCGGCGCTTCGGCCCGCCGGTGCGGCTGGAGGTCGAGGAGTCGATCGACCCCTACATCCTGGACCTGCTGGTGCGGGAGCTGAACATCACCGAGGCGGAGGTCTTCCCGCTGCCCGGCCCGCTCGACCTGACCGGCCTGTTCGGGATCGCCGAGCTGGACCGCCCGGAGCTCAAGTACCCGAAGTTCGTGGCGGGCACGGCCCGCGGGCTGACCGACGTCGAGTCGGCCTCCCAGCCGGACATCTTCGCCGCGATGCGCGAGCGGGACGTCCTCCTGCACCACCCGTACGACAGCTTCTCCACCTCGGTGCAGGCCTTCCTGGAGCAGGCCGCGGCCGACCCGGACGTGCTGGCGATCAAGCAGACGCTGTACCGCACCTCGGGTGACTCGCCGATCGTCGACGCGCTGATCGACGCGGCGGAGTCGGGCAAGCAGGTGCTGGTCCTGGTCGAGATCAAGGCGCGCTTCGACGAGCAGGCCAACATCAAGTGGGCCCGCAAGCTGGAGGAGTCCGGCTGCCACGTCGTCTACGGCCTGGTCGGCCTGAAGACGCACTGCAAGCTGTCGCTGGTGGTCCGTCAGGAGGGCGACACCCTGCGGCGCTACTCGCACGTGGGAACCGGCAACTACCACCCGAAGACCGCCCGGCTCTACGAGGACCTCGGGCTGCTCACCTCGGACCCGCAGGTCGGGGCCGACCTCTCGGACCTCTTCAACCGCCTGTCCGGCTACTCGCGCCGCGAGTCCTACCGCCGTCTGCTGACCGCCCCGCGCGGTCTGCGCGACGGCCTGGTCGCCCGGATCCACAACGAGATCGCCCACCACCGCGCGGGCCGTCCGGCCTATGTGAAGCTCAAGGTCAACTCGATCGTCGACGAGGCCCTGATCGACGCGCTGTACCGGGCCTCGCAGGCCGGCGTGCCGGTGGACGTGTGGGTCCGCGGGATCTGCGCGATCCGTCCCGGCGTGCCGGGGCTGAGCGAGAACATCCGGGTCCGCAGCGTGCTCGGCCGCTTCCTCGAACACTCCCGCCTCTTCGTGTTCGGCAACAACGGCGATCCGGAGGTCTGGATCGGCAGCGCCGACATGATGCACCGCAACCTGGACCGCCGGATCGAGGCGCTGATGCGGATCACCGATCCCGCGCACCGCGCCGAGCTGTCCGGGCTGCTCGACCTCGGGGTGTCGGACGAGACCGAGTCCTGGCACCTCGGCCCGGACGGCGCCTGGACCCGCCACTCGCAGGACGCCGAGGGCAAGCCGCTGCGGCACGTCCAGGACCTGTTGATCGACTCGCGCCAGCGCCGCCGGGCCGCCACCTCCCGCTGACGCGACCACTGATGCGAGCCGCCGGAGCCGGCAGGGGACAGGCTCCGGCGGTCGGCCACCAGCCCCGGGGGACGGACCCGGGGGAACGGGGATCTACCACGCCATGACCGAAGCGCCGATGACGGCCCGGGCGGCCTCCACCGCGACCGCCGGGGACATCCTCTCCAGCCATCTCACCGCCCAGGCCGGCGCGTTCCTGCGCGCCCTGCCGCTGGCGGTGGGGGAGGTCGGCGCCAGACCGGGCACGGCGGCCGTGCCGGCGGCCGGCACGGCCGACCTGCTGCGTGCCGTGCGGCGGATCGGTGGGCTGCTGCACACCTTCGGCAGCGTCTTCGAGCAGACCTGGGCGCAGGAGTCCCGCACCGAGCTGCGCTGGCTGCTCAACCTGCTCGCGCTGGAGCCCGGGTACGTCCGCCGCTCCGCCCGGCTGCTGGGCGCGCTCGACTCGCTGAGCGGCTCGGACCCGGACGGGACCGGCATGCTGGCCGGGCACGCCGGCGCACCGAAGGCGCGGGCGCTGCTGGACCGGCAGCTGACGCTGGCCCGGACGAGGGCGCACTCCAGCGTGCTCCAGGAGCTGCGGTCGGCCCGGCTGCACGCGCTGGCGGACCGGATGACGCTGCTGGTCGGCGAGGCGCCGCTGCTGGAGTCGGCGAACGCGCGGGCCGGCGCGGTGCTGCTGCCGCAGGCGGCCGCCGCGTTCACCGCGCTGACCGCGAGCGCCGCCCAGCTGCCGCTCCAGCGCGCCGCCACGCCGTACGGCGGGAACGGGCTGCGCCGCCTGGGCGCCGTTCCGCAGGCCCGCGGCGCGGTGGACGCGGACACCGCGCTGGCCGCAGACGACGAGCCGTGGGCGCGGATGCGGATCCTGGTGAAGCGGGCCCGCTACGCGCTGGAGGTGTGCGGCCGCCCGTCCGTGGAGCTGGACGAGCTGGACGACGTGCTGGGCCGCCACCAGGAGGCGGCCGACGCGGCGGTCACCGCGGCGACGGCGGCGCGCACGCCGCGGATCACCCCCGCCACCGCCTACGTACTGGGCGTGGTGCATGCTGATCAACGACTGGAGGTCGAGGCGGCGCGGTACGCCTTCGGCCGCCGGTGGCCCGAACTCCCGCCAGGCCTGGACGGCTGGCTGGAGGTCCCCCCTGCCGAGGGCTGGGGGCATTCCCCCGCACCACGGACGGCATGAATTGCGCGATCGGCTGAGCACCGGCCAGGCGGAGCACGCCCCGGTGATCCTCGCCGCGGGCGCGGTGCTGTGGCTGCCCGGCCGGCCCAAGAAGAGCGGCCGGCTGGGACGGCCCCGGATCGCCTTGATCCACCGGCCCAAGTACGACGACTGGAGCATGCCCAAGGGCAAGCTCGACCCGGGCGAGGGCATGGCCGAGGCGGCGGTGCGCGAGGTGCGCGAGGAGACCGGGTTCGGCTGTGTGCTCGGTCCCGAGCTGCCCGCGCAGCACTACCCGGTGCAGGGCCGTCCGAAGGAGGTCCGCTACTGGGCGGCGGTGCCGACCACGGGGGCGTTCCGGCCGAACCGCGAAGTGGACCGGCTGGAGTGGCTCCCGGCGGGGAAGGCCCGCGTCCGGCTGACCCACGACCGCGACCGGTTGCTGGTCGACGCCCTGCTGGAGATCCTGGGGGCGAAGCCGGTGCGGACGGACGGCTTCCGTTGGTAGCGGAACGATGGAAGTGATCTTCCCGAGTTCTTGCCGTGACGCAACCGTTACTACCTGACCTAGTTTCCTGTCATCCGTTCGAGGTTCACTCCCCGTTCACTTGCGACCGGCTGTCGTGTCACTTCCCCGGCCTAACTTCGGGACTACCGGAGGGCCGGACGGGCCCCGGACCACAGCAAAACCCGCGCTCCGCCGTATCGCACGGCCCGCGCGCCGGGCAATGCCACAGAAAGGGACACCCAGTGAAGCTCCAGCGGAACGGCCGCACCAAGGCCCTCGCGATCGGTGCCATGGCGCTCGTCAGCTCGCTGTCGCTCGCCGCGTGCGGCTCGGACAACAACAACACGACCGCCGGTGGTTCGGGCTCCTCGGGTTCCGCCGCCGCGGCCTCGATCAACTGTGGCAGCAAGCCCACCGCCCTCCTCGCCGCCGGTTCCACCGCGCAGGGCAACGCCGTCGACGTGTGGAAGACCGCCTTCGGTGCGGCCTGCTCCGGCGCCACGGTCAACTACAGCGGTGGCGGCTCCGGCGCGGGCGTCCAGCAGTTCACCCAGGGCAAGATCCAGTTCGCCGGCTCCGACTCGGCCCTGAAGCCGGCCGAGGTCGACGCCTCCAAGGCGGTCTGCACCGGTGGCCAGGGCATCGACCTGCCGATGGCCGCGGGCCTGATCTCGCTGGTCTACAACGTCGACGGCGTCGACAACCTGGTCCTGGACGGCCCCACCGCCGCCAAGATCTTCGACTCGCAGATCACCAAGTGGAACGACCCGGCGATCGCCGCCCTCAACCCGGGCGCCAAGCTGCCGGACACCGACATCCAGTCCTTCCACCGCTCGGACGACTCCGGCACCACCGACAACCTGACCCACTACTTCGCCGCGGCCGGCGGTGGCGCCTGGTCCTACCCGGCCGCCAAGACCTGGGCCGGCAAGGGTGGCCAGTCCGCCAACGGCAGCGCCGGCGTCGCGGCCCAGATCAAGCAGGTCAAGAACTCGATCGGCTACGTCGAGCTCTCCTTCGCGCAGACCAACAGCCTGAAGAGCGCCGCGATCAACACCGGCGCCGCCAAGCCGGTCGCCGCGACCGCCGAGAACGCCGCCAACACCTTCGCCAAGGCGAAGATCACCGGCACCGGCAGCGACCTGACGCTGAAGCTCGACTACGCGACCAAGGACGAGAACTCCTACCCGCTGGTCCTGGTCACCTACGAGATCGTCTGCGACAAGGGCAACAAGGCCGACACGCTCGACACGCTGAAGGCCTTCCTGACCTACACCGCCAGCGACGCGGGCCAGAAGGCGATCGGCGAGAAGGGCTACGTCCCGCTGCCGAAGGAGCTCACCGACAAGCTCAACGCCGTCATCCCGACCCTGGCCTGACCCAGCAGGACCACCGGTGGGGCGGCCCCGTGAGCGAGGGGGGCCGGGGCCGTCCCACCGGAACGCCCGACCCAGCACCACGTCCGGGGCACCGCCGCCATGGTGCCGCCCCCTCCCGGGGCGGCGCCACCAGACCGGAGTAGACCAATGACTTCATCCTCCCCTGCCGCGCCGCGAGGCAGGGAACGCCGACCGCGCGACAGCCGCGTCGGCGACAAGATCTTCATGAACCTCGCCCGGGGCTCGGGCATCCTCCTGCTGGTCGTGATGGGCGCCATCGCCGGCTTCCTGGCCTGGCGCTCCGGCCTCGCGCTCAGCAAGAACGACGGCAACTTCCTCACCACCTTCGAGTGGACGCCGGACGCCCCGAAGCCGGTCTTCGGCATCGCCGTCCTCGCGTTCGGCACGATCGTGAGCGCGCTCATCGCCATGGCGATCGCCGTCCCGGTCGCGATCGGGATCGCGCTGTTCATCTCGCACTACGCGCCGCGCCGGATCGCCCAGCCGTTCGCGTACCTGGTGGACCTGCTGGCGGCCGTCCCGAGCATCGTCTACGGCCTCTGGGGCGCGCTGTTCCTGGTGCCGCACATGGACGGTCTGACCAGCTGGCTCAACGAGTACCTCGGCTGGACGTACATCTTCGACCAGACCAAGACCGGCACCACCCCGCGCAACCTGTTCACCGTCGGCATCCTGCTCGCGATCATGATCCTGCCGATCATCACCGCGGTCTCCCGCGAGGTGTTCCGCCAGACGCCGCGGATGCACGAGGAGGCGGCCCTCGCGCTCGGCGCGACCCGCTGGGAGATGATCCGCACCGCGGTGCTGCCCTTCGGCCGCCCCGGCATCATCTCGGCCTCGATGCTCGGCCTCGGCCGCGCGCTCGGCGAGACCATCGCCGTCGCGGTGGTGCTGTCCTCCAACAGCGTCCTGTCGCTGCACATCCTCGACCCGGGCGGCGGCACCTTCGCGCAGAACATCGCGCTGAAGTTCGCCGAGGCCGGCGACAACGGCCGCAACGCCCTGATGGCCTCCGGCCTCGTCCTGTTCGTGATCACCCTGCTGGTGAACGGTGCCGCGCGGCTGATCGTCGCCCGCCGCAAGGAGTACTCGGCATGAGCAGCGTTACCACGACTGTTCCGGCGGACGCGCTCCCGCTCAGCCGGGCGCTGACCGCCAACCGCTTGCCCAAGTGGGCCCCGCCCGCCGTCGCGGTGGGCTCGATCGCCCTCGGCTGCACCATCGGCGCCGTCGGCGGCCTGGCCAGCCACCTGCAGTGGGGCCTGATCTCGGCGCTCCTGTTCGTCCTGATCAGCTACATCCTCTCGGCCCGGGTCGAGGGCCGCCGCCAGGCCAAGGACCGCTTCGCCACCTCGGTGGTCTGGGTCGCCTTCATCCTCGCCGTCGTGCCGCTGGTCGCGCTGACCGTCTACACGATCCAGCAGGGCATCGGCGTGGTGAACGGGTACTTCCTGAGCCACTCCATGAAGGGCGTCATCTCGTCCGGCCCGGGCGGCGGCATCTACCACGCGCTGATCGGCACCCTGGAGCAGGTCGGCCTGGCCACCGCGATGGCCGCCCCGATCGGCCTGCTCACCGCCGTCTACCTGGTGGAGTACGGCCGCGGCAAGCTCGCCAAGGTCGTCACCTTCTTCGTCGACGTCATGACGGGCGTGCCGTCGATCGTCGCCGGTCTGTTCATCCTGTCGCTCTGGAACCTCGCCCTCGGCTTCGGCTACTCCGGCTTCTCGGGCAGCCTCGCGCTGGCCATCCTGATGATGCCGGTCGTGGTCCGCTCCACCGAGGAGATGCTCAAGCTCGTCCCGAACGAGCTGCGCGAGGCGTCGTACGCGCTCGGCGTGCCGAAGTGGAAGACCATCCTGCGGATCGTCCTGCCCACCGCGATCGGCGGCATCACCACCGGTGTGATGCTCGCGGTCGCCCGCATCACGGGTGAGACCGCCCCGGTGCTGATGCTGGTGTTCGGTGCCGACTACATCAACAGCAACCCGTTCGACGGACCGCAGCAGTCCCTGCCGATGTACATCTGGCAGCAGTACTCCCTGGTCAACAACGACTTCGGCTACGCCCGCGCCTGGGGCGCCGCGCTCGTGCTGATCGCCTTCGTGATGGGGCTCAACCTCATCGCCCGGGGCATCGCACGCTGGCGCTCGCCCAAGGCCGGACACTGAGCGACCGACTGACGAAGACAGACGAGAGAAGCAACGATCATGGCCAAGCGCATCGACGTCAGCGGACTGTCGGCCTACTACGGCTCCACCAAGGCCATCGAGGACATCTCGATGAGCATCGAGCCCCGCTCGGTGACCGCCTTCATCGGCCCCTCGGGCTGCGGCAAGTCCACCTTCCTCCGCACCCTCAACCGGATGCACGAGGTGATCCCGGGCGCCCGCGTCGAGGGCAAGGTGCTCCTGGACGACGAGAACCTCTACGCCTCCAACGTCGACCCGGTCGCCGTGCGCCGCTCGGTCGGCATGGTGTTCCAGCGGCCGAACCCGTTCCCGACCATGTCGATCTACGACAACGTGGTCGCCGGCCTGCGCCTCGCCGGCGTGAAGAAGAAGGCCGTCCTGGACGAGGTCGTGGAGCGCTCGCTCAAGGGCGCCAACCTCTGGAACGAGGTCCACAACCGGCTGGGCAAGCCGGGCGCCGGCCTCTCCGGCGGTCAGCAGCAGCGCCTGTGCATCGCCCGCGCCATCGCGGTCGAGCCCCAGGTCCTGCTGATGGACGAGCCCTGCTCGGCGCTCGACCCGATCTCCACCCTGGCCATCGAGGACCTGATCGGCGAGCTGAAGTCCCAGTTCACCATCGTCATCGTGACCCACAACATGCAGCAGGCGGCCCGCGTCAGCGACCGCACCGCCTTCTTCAACCTGGCCGGCGTCGGCCAGCCGGGCAAGCTGGTCGAGCTGGACGACACCCAGCGGATCTTCTCCAACCCCTCGGTCCAGGCGACCGAGGACTACATCTCCGGCCGCTTCGGCTAAACCCCGGCGCCCCGGAGACCGAGCTGCTCCACGGTGCTGCATGGCGGTGCCGCCGCGGAGCATGAAAAGGGCCCGCCCCCGAGATGTGGGGGCGGGCCCTGTCAGTTCTCCACGGGCCGGCGGTTGCGCGGGCCGGCCGGGGGCTAGCCCCAGAACAGGTGGACGAACCAGTACACCAGCGCCGCGACGAGGGCGGCCGCCGGCATCGTGATGAACCAGCCGAGCACGATGTTCTTGGCGACGCCCCAGCGCACCGCGCGGACCCGCTTGGTGGCCCCCGCGCCCATGATCGCCGCGGTGATCACGTGGGTGGTGGAGATCGGCGCCTTGAAGACGAACGACGTGATGTACATGATCGCCGAGGCGGTGGCCTCGGCCGCGAAGCCCTGCGGCGGGTCCAGCTCGATGATCTTGCGGCCGAGGGTCCGCATGATCCGCCAGCCGCCCGCGTAGGTGCCCAGCGAGAGCATCGTGGCGCAGGAGATCTTCACCCAGACCGGGATCTCGCCGGTGGTCTGGTGGCCCGAGATGGTGAGCGCCATGACCACGATGCCCATGGTCTTCTGCGCGTCCTGCAGACCGTGCGCCAGCGCCATCGCGGCGGCCGAGGCGGTCTGCGCGACCCGGAAGTTGCGCTTGGCGCGGTGCGGGTTGGCCCGCCGGAAGATCCACAGGATCGCCAGCATCACCAGGAAGCCGCCGATCAGGCCGACCACCGGAGAGACGATCATCGGGATGACGATCTTGTCGAGGACGCCGCTCCAGATCACGTCGATCCCGCCGGCCAGCGCCGCGCCGACCATGCCGCCGAACAGCGCGTGCGACGAGGAGGAGGGCAGGCCGAAGTACCAGGTGATCAGGTTCCACGCGATCGCGCCGATCAGGGCGGCGAAGAGGATCACCATGCCCTTGTCGCCGGTCGGGGTCTCGATGATCCCCTTGGAGACGGTGTGCGCGACACCGCTGCCGAGGAAGGCGCCGGCCAGGTTCATCACGGCGGCCATCGCGAGCGCGGCCCGCGGGGTCAACGCCCGCGTGGAGACCGACGTGGCGATCGCGTTCGCCGAGTCGTGGAAGCCGTTGGTGTACGTGAAGAAGAACGCAACGCCGATGACGGCGATGAGAGCAGCCATGTCCACGGGGGTCAGGACTCCTTGACGGCGATGGTCTCCACCGTGTTGGCGACGTGCTCGAAGGCGTCCGCCGCCTCCTCAAGGACGTCCACGACCTGCTTGAGCTTGAGCACCTCGATGGCGTCGTACTGACCGGAGAACAGGTGGGCGAGCAGCTTGCGGTGGATCTGGTCGGCCTGGTTCTCCAGGCGGTTGACCTCGATCCAGTACTCGGTGAGGTTCGACATGGTGCGCAGGTTCGGCATCGCGGCGGCGGTGAGCTCGGCGGCCCGGGCGAGCACCTCGATCTGCTGCTCGATGCCCTTCGGCAGGGTCTGGATGTCGTAGAGGACGACCAGGTCGACGGCCTCCTCCATGAAGTCCATGATGTCGTCCAGCGACGAGGCGAGGCTGTAGATGTCCTCGCGGTCGAAGGGCGTGATGAAGGACGAGTTCAGCTGGTGGAAGACGGCATGGGTGGTGTCGTCCCCGGCGTGCTCGGCGGCGCGCATGCGCTCGACGATCTCCGCGCGGGCCGACACGTCTGATCCCAGCAGTTCCAGCAGGAGCTTCGAACCGACGACGAGGTTCTCCGCGGCGGCGGCGAACATGTCGTAGAAGCTCGTCTCCTTCGGGGTCAGGCTAAAACGCACGGAAATCTCCGATGTGCGGGGTAGGGACTGAACGATGCTAGGTGCAACCAAGCGCAATCACGCAAACGGGGTGGTTGGGCAGGAGGCGGAACCTCCCCTTCCGTTCGGCTGCCGCACCGGCGACCCCGGAGCGCACTTCCATGTGCGGACGTGAGCCCCCAGTCTGACGGAACCTCGCCCGGATTGCCCTCGTCCTGCGTACGGAAGACCGGGGCGCCGCCCAGACGGGCGAACCCGCCGACGGCCCGCCCGGGGGCGTCCGGAACCCCCGTCGGCCGAGCCCCGCCGGGCCCGGTCCGGTCGTCGGAACACCACGGAGGGTCCCGGTGTTGGACACTGGTGGCCGACGCAGCCACCAGGCATCCAGACGAAGGCGGGCCGATGACCACGACGCAAGCGCGCACCGAGCCGGACGACGCGCCCGGCACCGAGCCGCACGCCGACCACGCCCCGGCCGCCGCCGACGCGCACCAGGGCGGTCACGGCCCGCACGGCTACAGCGCGCAGAAGGACGCCCACCTCAAGCGGCTGCGCCGGATCGAGGGCCAGATCCGCGGGCTCCAGCGGATGGTCGACGAGGACGTCTACTGCATCGACGTGCTCACCCAGGTGTCGGCCAGCACCAAGGCCCTGCAGTCCTTCGCCCTCTCCCTGCTGGAGGAGCACCTGCGGCACTGCGTCGCCGCCGCGGCCGAGCAGGGCGGCGCCGAGCTCGACGCCAAGGTGGCGGAGGCGACCGCCGCGATCAGCCGGCTGCTGCGCAGCTGAAACCGCCCGTCGGGGCCGGGGGCCCGCCCGCGGCCCTACCGCTCCCGCCCGTCACACCGGTCCCGCTCGGTGTACCGCTCCCGCTCGGCCTACCGGTCCCGCTCGGCGTACCGGTCCGTGTCCGTCCGGCCGGGCTCGGGCCGGTCGAGCAGCACCTCGTCGATCCGCTCGGTCGGCAGCCGGTCGCCGGTGCTGGCCGTCGCGGCGATCATCAGCTCGCCGGCCAGCTCGATCTCGTCGAGGGCCGCGTCGTCGTGGCCGTTGCTGCGGCCGCCCGTGGACGACACCACCTGCACCACCCCTTCAGTGCCTCGCCAGCCCGGGCGGCAGCCACCCGACGTCCAGCCTAGGCACTTCGGAGCCCGTCCACATGGCACGGACGGGCCATCTCGCGCCGCCGAAACGGGTGACCGCGGCTCCCCGGACGGCCACTCGCTCCGGCGGCGCCCCGACGCGCCCCGGCGCCGGAGCGCTGCCCCGGCCGTCTACTTCGGGCTCTCCGTGGGCTTCAGGGCGAAGATGTCCGAGGCCGCCGGCTCGGCCGCCTCCACCGGCTTGCCGAAGTCCGTCAGCGAGGTGGTCGACGTGACCTTCACCTGGTCCTTGGCCTCCTTCGAGCCGGCCACCCCGGCGAAGGTGAAGACCTCGACCACCTTGTGCAGCCGGCCCTGGTCGTCCAGCCACGCGTCGTAGGGGACGTCCTTGACGGTGAAGGTCTGGGCGCCCATCCGCAGGCCGTCGCCGCCCCGGCCGCCGGTCGCGTCGGCCGCCTTCGACAGGTCCAGGGTGCCGCGGTAGTGGTGCAGCGCGACCCCGTCGACCGTCTCGACGCCGACCGCGTCCGCCTTCTGCACCCCGCGCAGCGCCCCCGCCGCGGTGGCCGGGTCGGTGCCGCCGCTGCTCACCAGGTTGCCGTCCGGCAGCTGGCGCACGTCCAGCTTGACCCACTTGCCCTCGGGCACCTTGGCGCCGCTGTTCTGCAGGTAGACCGTGCCCGGCAGGACCACCTCGACGATCTTGCCGGTGGTCGCCGCGCCGGGCGGCACCGCGATCTCCAGACGGCCGATCCGCTTCACGTAGTCGTAGCCGCCGGTGCCGGAGAAGGCCGCCTTCTTGTCGCTCGACTCGGTGGTCAGCTCGGTGGCGGCGTGTGCCGACCCGGTGCGGCCGGTGATGTCGGCGGCGTTGCGGACGGCGGTGACCGGGTCCGCGGCGAGCTGGTCGGGGGTGCTCTGATCGGCCGAGCCGCCGCCGGACCCGCCCGAACAGCCGGCCAGTGCGGCGGCGAGCAGGGCGGCCCCGGCCGCCGAGCGCAGGTGCGGTACCGGCCGGCGCCCCGGCCGTCCGCTGCGCTGCTGGTCGGTCATCTTCATCCTCGCGACAACCCCCTCGGGCCCGACTGCTCCGCCGGACACCAGCAGGTGGGCAGAGCTCTTTCCGGGCAAACGAGTTGGGGTGCGGATGGTTACGCGGGACCGGGCGCGCGGAGGGCGTCGCGCGCCGGGTGCCCGGCGCGCTACCGTGAACGACGTGCACACTGAGCTGCCGGCCGAGCCCGGCACCCGGATGCCCGAGCACCGCGTTGCGATCAGCGAACGCGGGTCCTTCGCCTACGCGACGTGCAGCTGCGGCTGGAACGCCCCGGCCCGCCGCTCCCGCGACCTGGCCCGCCGCGAGGGTGCCGACCACCTCTCCGACACCGACACCGGCGCCGGATCCGGCTGACCGCTCAGGCGGCCAGGTCCGACTCCGGCGGCTGCTCGTCCGTGCGGACGGCCCCGCGCTCGCGGCCGCGCCGCCGCCCGCGCGGAGCGCCACCGCGCTCGGGCGCCCGGATCAGCGGGGCGACGGCGGTGCGGGTCAGCGCGTGGCAGAGCGGCACCAGGACGGCCATCGCGATCGGCGCCAGCAGCAGCACCACGGCGGTCGCGAGCGCGTAGCCGCCGATCACGTCGGTCGGGTAGTGGACGCCCATGAACATCCGGCAGAAGCCCTGCAGCAGGGCGAGCCCGCCGGCGATCCAGCCGAGCCGCCGGTTCACCAGGAAGAGCGACACCGCGACGCCCATCGTCATCGTCGAGTGGTCGCTGACGAAGGAGTGCGTGCCGGCCTTGCCGTCCACGAGGACCAGCAGCCCGCCGTGGTCCACGAACGGTCGCGGCCGGTTCACGATCGCGGCGATCGGCAGGTTGGCCAGCTCGGCGACGGCGACCGACAGCGGCACCCAGAGCAGTCCCGCGATCGCCACCGGCGCGTCCGGCCGGCGTCTGGCCTGCAGCCAGCCGACCAGGCCGAGCATCGCCAGGCCGATCAGGATGCCGTACTCGCCGATCCACGAGACCAGGTGGTCCAGCCACGGCGGGGAGCTCTTGGCGAGCCCGTTGACGGCGTAGAGCAGGCCGAGGTCGGGGTTGGTCGTGTCGGCAAGCGGCGTCGACACGCCGCACCTCCTTCTGGTCCGCTGCAGCACCTTGTACGTTCCGGCCGGGCGGCCCGCCCGGCGCGATGAGCTGACGAGGGGCCAACGGACCAAACGTCATCAGCGGTGCACAGCGTTCCACGTAAACGCGTGGTTATGGAAACTTGACTCAGCGTCCACAGCGCACTCACACGCCGGGCCGCCGGGGGCTCAGGGTTTTGCGGTCGGTTGACCCGCGGGACGGGCCGCGGAGGCGGGTGCCGACGGGGTCACGGGCCGTGCGGCGGGCGCCGTGGCGGCGTGGGCGGCGACGGGAGGAGCCCCGTTCGGCGCGGCGGGCGGGGCGGCCGGCGGAGTGGCCGGCGGAGTGGCCTGCTGGACGGCTGCCGCGGTGGGATTGGCGGGCGCGTCCGGGGTGGCGCCGCCGCCGATGCCGCCCTTGCCCGTGATGCTCCCGTCCAGGTTGCGCACCGGCAGCGCCTGGGCGCCGTCGGTGGTGACCCGGGTCGCGCCGATGTACTCCTTGGTGTCGATCTTGTCGTAGCGGATCACCGCGTTGGTGTGCGGCGCGTTGATCATGTAGCCGCCGCCGACGTAGATCCCGACGTGATGGATGCTGCGCGGATCGTTCAGGTCCGTCGCGAAGAACACCAGGTCGCCCGGCCGCAGCTGGTCCCGGGAGGGGTGCGGCCCGGCGTACCACTGGTCGTTGGCCACCCGGGGCAGCGTGATTCCCACCGTCTCGAACGCCGCCTGGGTGAGGCCCGAACAGTCGAACCGCCCGTTCTGCGAGGGCAGCCCCTCGCCGCCCCACAGGTACGGCGTGCCCAGCTTCGTCTGCGCGAAGTAGATCGCCCCCGCCGACTGCTGCGACACCTCCACCGGCGCGGTCGGCGCCGTGAAGCTGCGCGCCAGCGCCTTGATGTTCTTCACGTACCCCTGCGTCTCCTTGTACGGGGGCACGCCGTTGTACTTCTCCACCGCGTACGGGCCGGCGTTGTACGCGGCCAGCAGGTTGTCCTGGCGGTCCCCCGGGACCTTGGCCACGTCCCTGGCCAGCGCGCAGTCGTAGTTCGCCGCGGAGGCGATCGCGTCGGCCGGGTCCCAGATGTCCTTCTTGCCGTCGCCATTCGCGTCGACGCCGTAGATGTCCCAGGTGCCCGGCAGGAACTGGGCCATTCCCAACGCCCCCACACCGGAACGGGCCTGCGGATCGAAGCCGCTTTCCTGGTACAGCTGCGCCGCGAGCATCGGCGGGGAGATCTCCGGACAGAGCGCGCCCCACTTCTGGATCGCCCCCTGGTAGGCCGCCGGCACCGAACCCGCCGACAGCGTCCCGCGATTGGCCGTCTGCTGGGGCGTCCCGCTCGCGGCGTACGTCCCGATCGTCACCAGCCCGACGAACCCGATCCCGACAACTCCCGCCGCAGCGGCGGCCGTACCGGCCTTCCGGAGTACCATCAGCACCATCCCGACGAATCGTCAGTCGAAGTGTTCCGGAAGGCGTTGCTCACCGCAATCATCAGAGATACAAAGAGTGAGCGCTATCCTTCGTACGGTGGACATCCTCGCGTACGTGTCCGATGCCTCACGACCAATCCGCGAGAAGTAGCCAAGTCGACATCAGATCTGGCCAAGAATAGGCACCGACCCTTCGCGCGGGCGGGGTCAGGGCCCTTGAATTTGCCTGATCGGGCGGTGAGATGGAAATGAACCTGAGCAGCGTGCAGAGCATCGCGATCGGCCACCTGGCGGCCGAGGACCCACCAAAGAAGCCGAATATCGACACCATCATCGGCGGGATCGCCCCGGACTGGGGTCCGTTCGCGAGCCTCGGGTCGGAGGCCCGGGTGATGGTCGAGGTCATCATGGCCGTCGCCATCCTCGTCTGCCTCGGCCTCGCCGTCTGGGGCGCCGCCAAGCAGCGGATCGGTGCGACCGCCATGCGGGACAGCTTTGGCGCGGAACAGGGCAAGGGACTGATCATCGCCGGGCTGACCGGCGTGTTCATCATTGGATCACTCGGCACTCTGTTCACCATTGTCTACGGCATGGCGATCTGACGATCGGACAGCGGTAGCCCTGCTGCCGGTCCGAGCCCGGTCCCCGTCCGGACCGCCCGGAGCCCGCCCCGAGTCACCCCGTCCCCACCCTCCGTCCGCGCCCGCCCACGGCCGGAGGGCCCCCGGAGCCGCCCGGCTCCCCGCACCAGGAGGGCCGCCGTGCCGTTGTCCGACGACCAGCCGCACACCCGTACGCGGCTACCGGTCGGCGAACAGCCCTCCTCACAGCTGAACGGACGTCAGCCGCGACCGCTCCGCACCCTGCTGGCCGTCCTCGTCGTCGTCACGCTGCTCGTCGTCGCGATCTCCATCGCCAACCACGGCAAGCCCGACCCGGGCGGCACCGCCCGCTCCTCCGACCACGCCACCCCCACCGCACCCGCCGGCGCCGGCCCCGCCCCCAGCGGCGACCAGCCCGTCGGCACCACCAGCAACGGCATCCCCAGCGGCTACCCGCACACCGACCAGGGCGCCCAGTCCGCCGCCACCAACTACGCGGTCGCCCTCGGCGGCGCGGACATGTTCCGCGCCGACACCCGCCACACCATCGTCACCACCATCGCCGACCCGGCCGCCCTGCCCACCCTCCAGACCCGCCTGGACCAGGGCTTCGGCGGCGACACCGCCGCCCGCTACGGACTCGACGCCCAGGGCCACGCCCCGAAGGGTCTCACCTTCGTGAGTCGCACTGTCCCCGTCGGCACCAAGCAGACCGGTTACAACGACGCCGAGGCGAAGATCGAGGTCTGGTGCACCGTCCTCAACGGCGTCGCCGGTGAGCACTCCGTCCAGCCCGTGACCGCCAACTGGTTCACCATGACGCTCTCGCTCCGCTGGACGGCCGGCGACTGGAAGCTCAGTGACTACGCCAGCCGACCGGGCCCCGCGCCGATGCCCGGCGACCAGCAGGCCGCCACCGCCGACGAGATCACCGGCGCCGTCCAGCAGTTCGGGGGGTTCCGCTATGCCCGTTGACCAGACCACACGACGCTCCACCGTGCGCCGCGCGGGAGCGCTGGCGAGCGCCATGGCGAGCCTGCAGCTCGCCGGGCTGCTGATGGCCCAACGGGTCTTCGCGGATCCGACGCCGACGCCCTCCGCCACCCCGACCTGCCAGAAGGTCGATCTGCCGATTCCCGGCAGTGACGCGGGCTGTGCTCCGAACGGAGCCGTCGTCATCCCGGGCAGTGGCGCCGTAAGCACCGCCACCGACCCGCTCGGGTCGTTGGCCAAGGGGTGTGCGCAGGCGGCGGCGTGGGTCGTGCGGAAGTTGTCGGGGGCCATCGACGGGACGACGCAGGTGGACTTCACCAATGCGTCGTTCCTGCAGCAGTACGCGGTGGTGTTCGCGGCCTCGACGATCATCACGCTGGTGCTGTGGCTGCTCGCGGTGACGAAGCGGGCGGTGCGCGGGGCGCCGTTGACGACGGCGGTCTCGGAGGCGATCGGGTTCCTGTGGCTGACGGTCGTGGCGTCCGCGTTCACGCCGTTGATCCTCTACACCGTGGTGAGCGCCACGGACGGGCTGACCAAGGCGATCGCGGTCGGGACGAAGTCCGACACCGGGACGTACCTGGGCGGGTTCGCCGACACCCTGGAGAAGGGGGACATGGGTGGCGGGCCGCTGATCCTGATCATCGTGTCGCTGGTGGCGGTGCTCGCGGCGGCGGTGCTCTGGATCGAGCTGCTGATCCGGGCGGCGATGCTGTACGTGGGCGCGCTGCTGGGGACGGCGGTGTACGCGGGGCTGGTGGACAAGCAGCTGTGGAAGCACGTGCGCCGGTGGGCGGGGGTGATGGTGGCGGTGGACCTGGCGAAGCCGATCATCGTGATCATCCTGGGCCTGGCGGGTGCCGTCGCGACCGGTGCGGGGGCGAACGACGACTTCGCCCGGGTGCTGTCCGGCCTGGCGATCCTGTTCCTGTCGATCTTCGCGAGCGCGGCGGTGTACCGCTTCGTGCCGGGCTTCGGCGACGAGATCATGAGCATGCGGCACGCCCGCGCCAGCGCGGTGTCGGCCGGTTCGGCGATGATCAACGGCACCGCGAACCTCATGAAGCAGGGCATCACCACCCACGGCGACCGCGGCCCGCAGGGCGCGGGCGGCGGCGGGGGTGCGGGCGGGGGTTCGGTGGCCCCGGGCATCGCCGCGCACGCGGGCCGCACGTCGGCTCCGCCGCCGCAGGCCGGGCCGCCCCAGCAGGCCTCGGTTCCGATCCGCGACAGCAATCCAGCGAAGGGAGGGTGACGGGTAAGTGAGCAGTGAACCGCTCGGCCATTACGGTGCCCAGTACGCCCAGCCGTACGTGCACCAGCGCCGCACCTACCTGATCGGCAAGGCCCGCCCGAACGCGCCGATCGGCCGCAACCGGGAGACCGGCGAGATCCTGCTGATCATCTTCGGGGCGTTCCTCGGGATGCTCTGGGGCCTGATGATGCCGGTCCTGCCGCTGCGCATCGGCGGCCTGGTCGGCCTGCCCGCGCTGGCCATCGCGGCGGTCTACGTGCCGTACCGCAAGCGGACGTTCTACCGGTGGGCGGAGATCAACCGCACCTACCGGCGGACGGTCCGCAGCGGCCGCTCGGTGTGGCGTTCGGACGTGATGGACGCCGGCACCCGGCTGGACGGCCGGGAGGTGGAGGTCGGTCCGCCGCCGGGGGTGGGGCGGCTGCGCTGGTTGACGGCGCCGTTCGGGCCGGACGAGGTCGGGGTGCTGATGCACCTGGAGCGGCGCACGGTGACGGCCGCGATCGAGATCGAGGGCCCGGGCGTGGGCCTGCGCGACTCGGAGGACCAGGAGGCGCTGGTCGACCGGTTCGGCACGCTGCTGAAGCACGTCGCCAACGGGGACGGCTTCGTGACGCGGCTGCAGATCCTGGCCCGGACGCTGCCGGCCGACCCGGACGCGCACGCCAAGGACGTCGAGCGGCGCGGTGACCGCGACGCGCCGCGCTGGCTGCAGGAGTCGTACGACCAGCTGCAGTCGATGGTGTCGACCTCCTCGGAGCAGCACCGCGCGTACCTGGTGGCCTGCATGCACTACACCCGCGACCTCGCGGCCGAGGCGCACGCGATGGGCCGGACGGCGACCGGCGGGCGGGCCCGGGACGACGAGGGCCTGGCGGCGGTGATGGCGCGCGAGCTGACCGACATCTGCGCCCGGCTCGCGGAGGCGGACATCCGGGTGCGCCAGCCGCTGGGCCAGGCCCGGCTGTCCTCGCTGCTGCACTCGATGTACGACCCGGACCACCCGATCGACCACATCCAGGCGATGTCCCGGCGCAACGCGTGGCCGGCCGAGCTGGACGCGACCCACCCGCAGTACCTGCAGGCGAAGACCCGCGAGTCGACGACCCGGGAGCCGTGGTGCCACGCCACCGCGTGGGTCAAGGAGTGGCCGCTCACCCCGGTGGGCGTCAACTTCCTCGCGCCGCTGCTGGTGCACACCCCGGACGTGATCCGGACGGTCGCCGTGACGATGGACCTGGAGCCGACCGACGTCGCGATCGAGCGGATGCTGACGGAGAAGACCAACGACGAGGCGGAGGCGAGCCGCGCGGCCAAGATGAACCGCACGGTCGACCCGCGCGACCTGGCCCACACCGGCCGGGTGGACCAGCGCGGTGACGACCTGGCCTCCGGCGCGGCCGGGGTCAACCTGGTCGGGTACATCACGGTGTCCTCGCGCAGTCCCGAGGCGCTGGCCCGCGACAAGCGGACCATCCGGGCGTCGGCCGGCAAGAGCTACCTCAAGCTGGAGTGGTGCGACCGCGAGCACCACCGCGCGTTCGTCAACACGCTGCCGTTCGCCACCGGCATCCGCCGCTGAGCCGCCCGCGCGCGTCCGTCCACCGCGGCCCGTCCACCCACTGAGCCCTTCCACCCACCAGGAGGCCGTCCATGGCGCTCGGCAACCTCACCGACGCGTTCACCAGCCTGATGTTCGGCAAGGTGGAGACCACCCGGTTGCCCGTGCGCACCTCGACCGGCCAGGCGCAGGCGGTCTACCTGCCCACCGCGGCGCCGGGGCTGGGCGACTCGGGCGTGATCATCGGGCGCGAGGTGTACAGCGGCAAGGGGTACGTCTACGACCCCTTCCAGCTGTACGGGCAGCAGCTGCCGGCGCCGCACTGGCTGGTGCTGGGGGAGTCGGGCAACGGCAAGTCGGCGCTGGAGAAGACGTACGTCCTGCGGCAGTTGAGGTTCCGCGACCGGCAGGTGGTGGTGCTGGACGCGCAGGGCGAGGACGGCGTGGGCGAGTGGAACCTGATCGCCAACGCGCTCGGCATAAAGTCGATCCGCCTGGACCCGATGGCGGCCCGGGACGGCGGGGTGAAGCTCAACCCGCTGGACCCGGCGATCACCCAGACCGGTCAGCTGTCGCTGCTGCGCACCATCATCGAGGTGGCGATGGGGCGCGGCCTGGAGGAGCGGGCTGGCTTCGCGCTGAAGGCCGCGCACGCCCACGTGGTGGCCTCGGTGAAGGACCGCCAGCCGGTCCTGGACGACATCATCGACACGCTGCGCAACCCCGAGCTGTCGTCGGTGGAGTCGCTGGGCGTCGCGGTGGACGAGGTGCAGCGCTGGGGCCTGGACGTGGCGCTGGTGCTGGACCGGCTGGTCGACGGTGACCTGCGCGGCATGTTCGACGGCTCGACCACCGACGGCATCGACCTGGACGCGCCGCTGATCGTCTTCGACCTCTCGCACATCGACCGCAACTCGATCGCGATGCCGATCCTGATGGCGATCGTCGGCGTGTGGCTGGAGCACACCTGGATCAGGCCGGACCGGAAGAAGCGCATCTTCCTGGTCGAGGAGGCCTGGCACATCATCAACAGCCCGTTCGTGGCGCAGCTGTTCCAGCGCCTGCTGAAGTTCGGCCGCCGGCTCGGCCTGTCCTTCGTCGCGGTGGTGCACCACCTGTCGGACGTGGTGGACGGCGCGGCGGCCAAGGAGGCCTCGGCGATCCTGAAGATGGCCTCCACCCGGACGATCTACATGCAGAAGGCCGAGGAGGCGCGGGCCACCGGCCGGGTGCTGGGGCTGCCGCGCTGGGCGGTGGAGATCATTCCGACGCTGTCGCCGGGCATCGCGGTCTGGGACGTCAACGGGAACGTCCAGGTGGTCAAGCACATCATCACCGACTCCGAGCGGCCGCTGGTCTACACCGACCGCGCCATGACGGAGGACGCGGTGGCCGAACGCGAGCGTGCCGAGCGGCAGTTGGCGGCCGAGCCCGGGGTCTGAGCCGGGCGGCCCCGGTGCGGGGGCCGGCACCGATCCGTTCACGACGGTTCGTCGACGAGTCACCCGGTCGTTACGTCAGAAAACCTGACAGCTACGCGCGTTGACCATAGGCTGCAGTTCGCGCACACCCACATCCATGCGCGCCTGCGCCGGTTCCGCGGCCGGGCGCTCCTAGGCGCAGGGACCTCCTCATGCTCACCCTCAGATCGCGACGCGCGGCGCTCGCCGTGGTCGCCGCGGCCGGACTGCTCGGCTCGGTGGCCGTGCCCGCGGCCGCCCAGGCCGCCGACGCGAACTCCCGGCGGCACAAGACCGTCAACCTCCAGCTGCTGGCGATCAACGACTTCCACGGCAACCTGGAGCCCCCGGCGGGCTCGGCCGGCACGATCCGGGAGATCGACCCGGCGACCGGTCAGCAGGTCAGCACCCCGGCCGGCGGCGTCGAGTACCTGGCGACGGCGCTGCGTCAGGCGCGCGAGGCGGCGGACGACTCGATCACCGTCGCGGCCGGCGACATCGTCGGGGCCAGCCCGCTCACCTCGGCGCTGTTCCACGACGAGCCGACCATCGAGGCGATGGACAAGCTCGGCCTGGACGTCACGTCGGTCGGCAACCACGAGTTCGACCACGGCGCCCAGGAGCTGCTGCGGCTGCAGAACGGCGGCTGCCACCCGGTCGACGGCTGTTACGAGAAGGGCCGCACGTTCCGCGGCGCCAACTTCAACTACCTGTCCGCCAACGTCACCGACGAGAACACCGGCGAGCCGCTGCTGCCGCCGTACTGGGTGACGAAGTCGCAGGGCGTGAAGGTCGGCTTCATCGGCGTCACGCTGGAGGGCACGCCGAACATCGTGACGGCGGCGGGCGTCAAGGGCCTGAAGTTCGGCAACGAGGTCACCACGATCAACAAGTACGCCGCCGAGCTCAAGGCCCAGGGCGTCAACTCGATCGTCGCGCTGATCCACGAGGGCGGCTACCCGGCCGGCAGCGTCTACAACTACGACTGCGGCGCGGCCGGGCAGGGCGTCTCCGGCCCGATCGTCGACATCGCGCGGAACATCGACCCCGCGGTCGGCGCCATCGTCACCGGCCACACCCACAACGCGTACGCGTGCATGATCCCGGACCCGAACGGCGTGCCGCGCTCGGTGACCAGCGCAGCCTCGTTCGGCCGGCTCTTCACCGAGATCGACCTAAAGCTCGACAAGACCACCGGCACCATCGTGCGTCCGTCGGTGAAGGCCGAGAACCACGTCGTGCGGCGCACGCTGCCCAAGGCCGAGGACATGAGCGAGCTGATCGCCCGCTACTCCGAGCTGGCCGCGCCGATCGCCAACCGTCCGGTCGGCTACATCGCCTCGGACATCAACGGCCGTGGCAGCGGCGACCTGGAGAAGCCGCTCGGCGACCTGATCGCGGACGCGCAGCTGGAGGGCCTCGCGCCGGCCGACAAGGGCGGGGCGCAGGTGGCGTTCATGAACCCCGGCGGCATCCGCTCCGACCTGGTTTACAAGGCGGCCGGTAGCGAGGGCGACGGAGTCGTGACGTATGGCAAGGCGTTCACCGTCCAGCCGTTCACCAACATGATGCAGGTCAAGACGCTGACCGGCGCCCAGCTGGTGCAGCTGCTCCAGCAGCAGGTCAGCGGGGGCAACGCCGCCGCGCCGAAGATCCTGCAGGTGTCCAAGAGCCTGAGCTACACCCTGGACATGCGCAGGACCGGGGCCGACCGGGTCGTCGTCGACTCCGTCCGGCTCAACGGCGCGCCGATCGACCCGGCCGCCACGTACCGGGTCGCGGCGAACGAGTTCCTGGCGGCCGGCGGCGACGGCTTCCCGGCGCTGGGCGCCGGCACCGACAAGCTCGTCGGCGCCTCGGACCTGGACGTCTTCGTGGCCTACCTGGGTGCCCACAGCTCGGCGTCCGCGCCGCTGAAGGCTCCGGCGCAGGACCGGATCAAGGTCATCGGCCCGGGCGTCGACGTCGACTGACCGTGAGCCGGACGGGGACGGGCGGGGCGCTGTCGGGGCGCCCCGCCCGTCCTCCTTCGTGTCCGGGGACTACTCCGCGGTCGGGCCGCCGGGCAGGCGGACGGTGGCCAGGGCGCCCGGCCCGCCGTCCCCGGCCGGGCCGAGCGAGACCTCGCCGCCGGCGTCCCGGACGCTCTGCGCGACGATCGACAGCCCGAGGCCGGAGCCCGGGAGCTGGCGGGAGGAGGGGGAGCGCCAGAAGCGGTCGAAGACGTACTGCAGCTCGTCGGCCGGGATGCCGGGGCCGTGGTCGCGGACGGTCAGCACGCCCTGCCGGAGCCGGACTTCGATCGTGCCGCCGGGCGGGCTGTACTTGACCGCGTTGTCCAGCAGGTTGATCACGGCCCGTTCGAGGGCGAAGGCGTCGCCGTGGACGAACCAGGGCTCGGCCGCGGTGTCGAAGACCAGCCCGGGGCCGCGCAACTTGGCCCGCTCGACGGCCCGTTGGGCGATCTCGTGCAGGGCGACCACGGTGAGGTTCGGTCCCGGCTTCGGCGAGTCGGGGCGGGAGAGCTGGAGCAGGTCCTGGATGAGGACGGTCAGCTCCTGCATCTGGGCCTTCATGTTGCCCAGCAGTTTGGTCTTCGTGGCGGGCGGGAGCGGGCGGCCCGTGTCGTCGCTGCGGATCAGCAGGTCCACGTTGGTGCGCAGCGACGTGAGGGGTGTGCGGAGCTCGTGCCCGGCGTCCGCTATCAGCCGGGTCTGCCGCTCGCGGGAGTTGGCGAGGGCGGTGCTCATGGAGTTGAACGAGGTGGAGAGGCGGGCGATCTCGTCGTCGCCGTGGACCGGGATGGTGGTGCCGACCTCCTCGGTGCGGGCGATGTGCTCGACGGCGTCGGTGAGCTGGTGGACCGGCTTGAGCGAGGAGCGGGCGACGATCCGGCCGGCGACGGCGGCCAGGAGGATGCCGCCGACGGAGACGGCGCCGAGCAGGAGGGCGAGGCCCTGGAGGGACTCCTCGACGGACTGGGTCGGGCTGGCCACCATCAGCAGGGCGGGCTGCGGTCCGAAGTGGGTCAGCGAGACGCGGACGAGGGCGGGGGTGCCGTCGGTGAAGTGGCCGTCCCGGATGACCGACTGGCCGGGCCGCAGCTGGAACACCGCGGAGTCGCTCGGCCTGAGCACGATCGCCTTGGTCGCGGCCGGGGGCAGGCAGACCGCGGTCGGGTCCTTGACGACGTACTGGGTGTCCCGCGCGACGGAGGTGCCGTTCTCCGGGGCGACGCTCCGCGGCTGCGCCTGCAGGGCCGCCTGCGGGGTCTCGTAGCAGGGCAGGCTCTGGCCCCGGGGCGGCAGCGGGAGCGGCGCGCTCGCGAGGTCCGTCCGCACCTGGCCGTAGAGCTGCTTCTCGACGATGAACCAGCACGCCAGCGCCGACAGCGCGATGGCCACCGCCACCGCGGCCGCGCTCAGGAAGGTGAGGCGGCTGCGCAGCGAGCGGGAGCGGAACCAGTGCACGAGGCGCTGGATCCGGGACGGGCGCGGGGGCGCGAGGGGCGGGGGAGGGACGCGCGCGCCCCTGGCTCGCACGTTCACGCGCCGGTGCCGGCCGCGGGGCGCAGGGCGTAGCCGACGCCGCGTACGGTCTGGATGATCCTCGGCATGCCGCCCTGCTCGGTCTTGCGGCGCAGGTACATGACGTAGACGTCCAGGGAGTTGGAGGAGGGCTCGAAGTCGAAGCCCCAGACCGCCTTGAGGATCTGCTCGCGGGTGAGGACCTGCCGGGGGTGGGACAGGAACATCTCCAGGAGCATGAACTCGGTGCGGGTCAGCTCGACGGACCGGCCGGCCCGGGTGACCTCGCGGGTGGCGGTGTTCATCCGCAGGTCGCCGAAGGCCAGCACCTCGCTCTCGTCCTCGGCCGCCGCCCGGGCCGCGGCCTCGGTGGCGAGGGCGTTGCGGCGCAGCAGGGCGCGGACCCTGGCGAGGAGCTCGTCGAGCTCGAAGGGCTTGGCGAGGTAGTCGTCGGCGCCGACGTCCAGCCCGGTGACGCGGTCGCCGACGGCGTCCCTGGCGGTGAGCATCAGCACCGGGACGGTGTCGCCGCGCGAGCGCATCCGGCGGACGGCGGTGAGGCCGTCCATCCGGGGCATCATGATGTCCAGCAGGACGAGGTCGGGCCGGTCGCGTTCGACGGATTCGAGTGCCTCGTAGCCGTCGGTGGCGGTGGCGACCTCGTATCCCTCGAAGGCGAGGCTGCTCTCCAGGGCGTCCCGGAGTGCGGGTTCGTCGTCGACCACGAGGAGCCTGGCCGAGGTGTGGCCGGACTCGGCGGAGGTGCGGTCGTCGGCGGACGGGGTCATGGGCCGTTGCCCTTTCTCGTCGTGTGGGGGGACCTGCTCGGAGTAATTGTCCGTCTTACACGTTCTGGCCCGCCTGCAGTTTCGGCAGGACCTGCTTGATGTCGTTGATCGGGATGGCGAAGCCGAGGCCGACGCTGCCGGCCGAGCTGCTGCCGCCGCCCGCGGTGGAGCCGGTGCCGCTGGGCGAGTACATGGCCGAGTTGATGCCGATGACCTGGCCGTTCGCGTTGATCAGCGGGCCGCCGGAGTTGCCGGGGTTGAGGGCGGCGTCGGTCTGGAAGGCCTTGTAGGTGGTGGTGCCGCTGCCGCTCGGCTGCTGCTGCGAGCCGCGCAGGCCGGGCATGAACGGGAAGCCGTAGCCGCCGTTGCCACCGGTGGAGCCCTCGTCGACCTGGACGGTGACCTCGCGGTTCTCGGCGCTGATGATGCCCGAGGTGACGGTGCCGGTGAGGCCGTCCGGGTTGCCGATGGCGACGACCGGGTCGCCGACGGCGACGGCGGAGGAGTCGCCGAGGGTGGCCGGGGTGAGGTTCCTGGCGCCGCTCGCGGTGATCACCGCGACGTCCAGGGACTTGTCGGTGCCGGTGACGGTGGCCTGCGCGGTCGAGCCGTCCTTGAAGGTCACGGTGATCTGGCCGCCGCTGTCGACCGCGCCGGAGATCACGTGGAAGTTGGTGAGGATCTGCCCGTTCCTGTCGAGGACCACGCCGGTGCCGGTGGCGGTGCCGCCCGGCGCCTTGACGGTGATCTGGACGACGCTCGGCGAGACGGCGGCCGCGATGGCGGCGACGTCGGCGCTGCCGTCGGAGCGGGCGGAGACCGGGCTGGCGATGGTGGTGCCGCGGGTGTCGGAGGTGCGTTCCTGGGAGGCGATGACCCCGCCGGTGACCCCGCCGAGGACGGCGGCGATCGCGGCGACGGCGGTGACCAGGACCAGCCGTCCGCGCAGCATCCCGCGCCGGGCCCGGGCGCCGTGGCTCCGGGGCCCTTCCGGCCCCTCGGGGCTGCCGGGCCAGCCGGCGGACGGCGGGGTGGGCGGCAGGGGCGGCGGCGGGAGCGGGGTGTCGAAGCCGCCGCCGGAGTGGTCCTCGCGGTAGCCGTACGCGGGGGCGTCGGCGCCGGTGCCGACGGTGCCGTCGGTGCTGCTGCCGAGGACGGTGCCCTCGATGACGCGGTGCTCGTGCGGCGCGTGCGGTTGCGCGGACGGCTGCTCGCCGTGCTGCGTGCCGTGCTGCTCGCCGTACTGTCCGGTCCACCCGTACTGCTGCTCGCTGCGCTGCTGATCGCTCATGCCGAACAACGTCCGCCCGGCGGATGAGGATCGGATGAAAGCGGTCTCAGAAGGGTCCGAGAAGCCCGTTGACTTCTCATAAAGCCTGGTCAGGCGGCGCGGATGGGAGCCGGTGGCGGAATCGACTA
Source organism: Kitasatospora sp. NPDC059722 (assembly GCF_042733235.1). Lineage (NCBI taxonomy): Bacteria > Bacillati > Actinomycetota > Actinomycetes > Kitasatosporales > Streptomycetaceae > Kitasatospora > Kitasatospora sp. NPDC059722. The sequence goes on along the minus strand of NZ_JBHWGD010000049.1, from coordinate 49,805 downwards.
CTCCGCTTCCGTGGGGGTGGCCGGGGCGCCCGGTGCCGCTCCGTCGCAGCCGCAGGAACGCCGGACCACCAGGCGGGACGGGAACTTGCGGACCCGCTCGGTGTCCGAACCGGGCACCATCAGCGAGTCGTCCAGGACCAGGTCGACGGCGGCGCGCGCCATCGCGTCCCGGTCGGAGGCGACGGTCGTCAGCGGCGGGTCGGCGAGGGCGGCCTCGGGGACGTCGTCGAAGCCGGCCACCGCGAGGTCCTCCGGGACCTTCAGGCCGACCTCGCGGGCGGCCCGGAGCACGCCGATCGCCTGGTCGTCGGTGGAGCAGAAGATCGCCGGCGGCCGGTCGGCCGAGCGCAGCACGCCGAGCGCGACCTCGTACGCGCCGTAGCGGTGGAACGGCGCGTCGATCAGGTGCGGCTCGGTGGGCAGGCCGTGCGCGTCCATGGCCCGCTGCCAGCCCTCGACGTGGTCGATGACCGGGTCGCCGGGCGCGGGGGAGTCGACCGGGCCGCCGAAGCAGGCCACGTACGGGTGCCCGTGCACCTCCAGCAGGTGGCGCACGACGGCCTCGGCGCCGCCCACGTCGTCGGTGACCACCGCGACGTCGTCGATCGCCTCGGGGCGGCGGTGCAGCAGCACCACCTTCGCGCCCTCCATCGCGGCGAACTCCTCGGCGGCGCGCTGCGACGGGCCCTGGCTGACCAGGATCAGCCCGGAGACGCGCATGCCGAGGAAGGCGCGGACGTAGTGCACCTCGCGGTCGTCCACGTAGTCGGAGTTGCCGATCAGCACGAGCTTGCCGCGCTCGGAGGCGGCCCGTTCCACGGCGTGCGCCATCTCGGCGAAGAACGGCTGGCGGGCGTCCGGGACGACCATGCCGATCAGGTTGGTGCGGCGGGAGGCCATCGCCTGGGCGACGCTGTTCGGCCGGTAGCCGAGCTGCTCGATCGCCGCGAGGACCTTCTCCTTGGTGGCGGGCGCGACCGGGCGCGGCCCGTTGTTGATCACGTAGCTGACGACCGCGGTCGAGGTACCAGCCAGTCGGGCTACATCGTCGCGCGTCACTTTGGCCACGGGTCGAGTCTACGCGTGTGGCGCCGGCGTCGGCAGTGGGACCTGGGGCTTCCGGCAGGTGGACGGGAGGCTGCGCGGGGGCGAACCGGACATGCCGGGCGGGATCACCCCCGCCCGGCGCGCGTCATGCCTCCAGGGGCGCTGCGGGGCGCGGGGCGAGCTCCGGGCGCTCCCCCTTCTCGGGCTTCTCCGGGACGACGAAGCGGTAGCCGACGTTGCGCACGGTGCCGATCAGCTGCTCGTGCTCGACGCCGAGCTTGGCGCGCAGGCGCCGGACGTGCACGTCCACCGTCCGGGTGCCGCCGAAGTAGTCGTAGCCCCAGACCTCCTGCAGCAGCTGCGCCCGGGTGAAGACCCGGCCGGGGTGCTGGGCGAGGTACTTGAGCAGCTCGAACTCCTTGAAGGTCAGGTCGAGCGCGCGGCCCTTGAGCTTCGCGGAGTAGGTGGCCTCGTCGACCGAGAGGTCGCCGTTGCGGATCTCCATCGGGCTGTCGTCGGCGACGACCTGGAGCCGGCCGAGCGCGAGCCGCAGCCGGGCCTCGACCTCGGCCGGGCCCGCGGTGTCCAGCAGGACGTCGTCGATGCCCCACTCGGCGGTCACGGCCGCCAGGCCGCCCTCGGTGACCACGAGGATCAGCGGGGAGCCGATGCCGGTGGAGCGCAGCAGCTGGCACAGGCTGCGGATCTGCGGCAGGTCCCGGCGGCCGTCGACCAGGATGACGTCGGCGCTGGGGGTGTCCACCAGGGCGGAGCCCTCGGCGGGCGCCACCCGGACGTTGTGCAGCAGCAGGCCGAGCGCCGGCAGCACCTCCGCGGAGGGCTGCAGTGCGTTGGTGAGGAGGAGGAGAGAACTCATACCCGGTGGTCCCCTTTCCGGGTCGTCGCGGTCGCTTCACGGCTGCCGCCACAGCCGGATGGCGCACGTGCTGAGGGTTGGGGGAGGGGTTCGGACGCCCGGAGCACACCGGAGGACAGGCCGGCGTGCACGGCGCGACGGCGCACGGGCCGGGGGTCCCGCAACCCCTGGCGCACCGTTTCTGCCCTGCTCATCCCGCGAACCCTCCGGTCGTGGTCCCGGGCCGGGCGGCGGCCCGGCACCGGGGTGGCGTCACCCCGGCCGGACGGGGCACGTCGTCGTGCCGCGAGAGGCGGGGTGGTTCCCGCGCACCGCCGGGGGTGGGCCGACGATTCGCAAGAACGTCCGTACTGGCGTCCTGAAAGCACAAAAGGACCCGGGGGCGACTCTGCCCGGATCCCTCTTGGAGGTCGAGAATAGCCGACCGGCCCCCGCACCGGGAGGGCTCGAATCCGGCGGTTCGCCCAATCCGGGCGCGCGCCGGGTGAGCCTGGTCACGGCTTCGAGCGGCGCTCGCGGTCCGTCCGGCCAGGGCGATTGCCGGTCGCGGCGGCGGACACGCCATCATGGGACGCACATCGGCGGCACCGCGCACGTCCACCTTTCGGGTGGTCGGACGGCCGCCCCGGTGGCGAGCCGGACCGGGCCACCGGACCGGGCGAGGACGACGAGAAGGGGTTGCCATGGGCGCGACCACCGAGCCCGCGAGCGGCGCCCGGGTGCGCGGGACGATCCGCTACTGGGCGGCCGCGAAGTCCGAGGCCGGACTGGCCGAGGAGCCGTACGAGGCGGCGACCCTGGCCGAGGCGCTGGCGGCCGCCAAGGAGCGGCACGCCGACCGGCCGAAGCTCGTGCTGCTCCTCGGGCACTGCTCCTACCTGGTGGACGGCGCCCAGGTGGGCGGCCGGGACCACGCGACCGTCGAACTCACCGACGGCGGAACGGTCGAGGTACTGCCGCCGTTCGCGGGAGGCTGAGCGGCGTGACGGACACGAACGACGCGAACAACGGCGGCTACGGCGGCTGGCAGCAGCCGCACCAGGGCCACCCGCAGCAGCCGCATCCCCAACAGCCACATTCTCAACAGCCGCACCCGCAGCACGGGTACCAGCAGCAGTACGGCCACCCGGGGTACGGGCAGCCGGTGCAGCCGCCGATGGACGACGCGGCGACGGCCCTGCTGCCGCCCGTCCCGCCGATGGACGACGCCGCGGCCACGACGCTGCTCCCGCCCGTCCCCGCGATGGACGACGCAGCGACGACGCTGCTGCCCCCGGTGCCGCCGATGCACGACGCCGCGGCCACGACGCTGCTCCCGCCGGTGGTCGTCTCCGGCGCCATGCCCGTCGCGCCGCCGCAGCCCCAGCCCCTGGCGCAGCCGTATCTGCAGCCCCAGCCCCAGCCGCAGGCCCGGCCACAGGCCCGGCCCCGGCACGCCGCGCCCGCTCCGGTTCCCACGCCCCAGGCACCGGCCCAGGCACCGGGCCTCGACCAGCCGACCATGACGCTCAAGCGGCCCACGGGCTCCGCCACCCCCATGGCGCCCACGGCACCCATGGCCCCCGGGGCGCCCGGCATGGCGCCGTACCCGGCCGTCCCGCCGCAGCCCGGGATGCCGGGGATGCCCGCGATGCCGACGGCGCCCGCCGCCGCGCCGACGGGGCCCGCCGCGCCGAGCGCCCACCGCACCGGCTCGCCGATCATCGAGCCGGGCATCCAGCCCGCGCTGATCACCGCGGGCGTCGCCGCCCTGCTGGCCGGCGGCGCCGCGCTGGGGCAGGTGGCGCTGGCCCTCGTGGTCGCGCTGCTCCAGGTGCTGACGGCGGCCGGCTGGTTCCGCCTGAACGGGATGTGGCCGGCCCGGCAGGGCATCGCCCTGGCCGCGCTGGCCGGGTTCACGGCCGACGCGGCGGTGCTGCTGGCGAGCGAGGACGGCGGCATCGCGGCCGTCGTCGGCACCCTCGGCGGGTTCTTCCTGCTGGTCCTGGTGCTGCAGACGTTCCGCCCTTCGGACCCGAAGGAGCGGTTCTACGCGCTGACCGTGCTCGGCTCGGCCACCGTGGTGACGGCGCTCTGCACGGCGCTGCTGGTGGCCGGCTGGGTGCCGGCCGGGGTCGGCGCGGTCGCGCTGGCGACCCTGCTGGCCGCGGCGCCGCTGCCCGGGCCGAAGGTGCTGGGCCCGGTGCTGGGTCTGGTGGCCGCGGTGGTGCTGGGCCTGCTGGTGGGCGCGCCGCTCGCGCTCGGCGCCCTGGCGGGCGTGGGCGCGCTGGTGGGCCGCCGGGTCGCGTCGTACGACTGGCCGTCCCGGTTCGTGCACATGACGGCGGGCGTGGCGCTGCCGCTGGCCGTGGCCGCGCCGCTGATCTGGCTGGCGACCGGGCTCCTGGCCTGACCCGGCGCCCCCGTACGACGTCCGGCCCCCCGCCCCACAGTCGCGGGCCCGCCGCGCATGGGGGAGTGGGGGCCACCCGCCGGGGCCCCCCCCCGGGGCGG
>NZ_JBHWGD010000049.1:41015-45378 GCF_042733235.1 Kitasatospora sp. NPDC059722 | reverse complement strand
GCCCCGCCCCCCCCGCCCCGCGCCCCCCGTACTCTGGGTCGTGCGGAGGCCCCGTTGCGGGCCGCCGCCGTGAGGCGGCGAACGACGGCGACCGGCGACGACGGGGGAGTGCGATGCGCGGATGGCTGAAGGCGACGATAGGCCTGGTGGTGCTCTCCGGGCTGCTGCTGGGCGCCGACCGGATCGCGGTCGGGGTGGCCGAGGACGAGGCCGCCGACCGGATGGTGAGCAGCGGCCGGATGAGCCAGCGCCCGGACGTCTCGATCGGGGGCTTCCCGTTCCTCACCCAGGTGCTGTCCAAGAAGCTGGACGACGTCCGCATCTCGGCCGACAACCTGATGATCAACGACGGCGGCCACCAGGTGGCGCTGCACGGGTTCAAGGCCCGGCTGTCGGGCGTCCGGGTGAGTGACAGCCTCAACTCCGCGACCGTGGACAGCGGCACCGGCAGCGGTCTGATCACCTACGCGGACCTCGCCCAGCTGCTGCCGCCGGCCGCCCAGCTGATGCCTGGCGGCGGCAAGCTCCCGGTGGGCTCGAACACCCGGCTGAGCCTGTCCTACGGCGGTCCCGGCAAGGTCAAGGCGTCGCTCGGCCCGCTGCCGGTGGGCACCGGCTCGGTGCACAGCGAGGGGAACACCGTCACCGCGGACGGCTTCCAGCTCAGCGGGCTGGCCGGGATGTTCGCCGGGGCGACCGGCCAGAAGATCGACCCGGTGAGCTTCACCCTCGACTCGCTGCCGGCCGGGCTGAAGCTGGCCGACAAGGACGGCGTGACGCCGACCGAGGACGGCCTGCAGCTGAACTTCGACGGTCGGGGCGTCAAGCTCCTCGGCTGACCACTCACCCGATCGGCCGACCCGGTCGGCTTCGTTCCGCTCCGCGAGACGCGCTGTCCAGCGCCGACCGCGGAGCGGTGTCGTTTCCGGCCCCGGAGGGCCGCCGTGGCGCCGCTGCCCGCTGCCCGGCGGGCTGCGGAGGGTCAAATCTCGGCATTCGGTCGATCTGGTCTCGGTATCCGATACGCTGATGACAGCGGGCCGTCGGTGTCCCTAGCATCGTCGACATGAAGCGACAGACGGATCTCACGAAGCGGCGGGCGGTCGACCTGTGCCGCGTGGCCGCCTGTCTGTGTCGAATGCGCTAACTCGGCATCCCGGCAGGGCAGTTGCTGCCCGCCGCCGATCCTCCGGCGATTCCGTCCGGCCACTTCGGCCGACCTCCGCCGACGCACACCGCGATTCCCCGCCCGGCCGTCCCGGACACCCTCCTCCGTCCCATCATTCGGACGGACTTTCGGACCGGAGCAGGCCGAGCGTCCCGCAGCACCCCGCTGAGCAGCACCTTCCGCCAACCGCCCCCGGATGGAGAACACCACCATGAGCCGCAGCGACGTCCTGGTCGACGCCGACTGGGTCCAGGCCCGCCTGGACGACCCGAAGGTCGTCATCGTCGAGGTCGACGAGGACACCTCCGCGTACGACAAGAACCACATCCGCAACGCCGTCCGGATCGACTGGAAGAAGGACCTCCAGGACCCGGTCCGCCGCGACTTCATCGACCAGGCCGGCTTCGAGGCGCTGCTCAGCGCCAAGGGCATCGCCAACGACGACACCGTCGTCCTGTACGGCGGCAACAACAACTGGTTCGCCTCGTACGCCTACTGGTACTTCAAGCTGTACGGCCACGGCGACGTCCGCCTGCTGGACGGCGGCCGCAAGAAGTGGGAGCTGGACTCCCGCGACCTCGTCTCCGAGGTGCCGGCCCGCGCCGCGACCGAGTACACGGCGCAGGCCGCCGACTCGTCGATCCGCGCCTTCCGCGACGACGTGATCGCCGCCATCGGCACCCTCAACCTGGTCGACGTGCGCTCGCCCGACGAGTTCTCCGGCAAGCTGCTCGCCCCGGCCCACCTCCCGCAGGAGCAGTCGCAGCGCCCCGGTCACGTGCCGAGCGCCCGCAACATCCCGTGGGCCAAGAACGCCAACGACGACGGCACCTTCAAGAGCGACGACGAGCTCAAGGCCCTGTACGAGGCCGAGGGCATCGACCTGGCGAAGGACACCATCGCCTACTGCCGCATCGGCGAGCGCTCCGCGCTCACCTGGTTCGTCCTGCACGAGCTGCTCGGCCAGGAGAACGTGAAGAACTACGACGGCTCGTGGACCGAGTACGGCAGCCTCGTCGGCGTGCCGATCGAGCTCGGCAGCAACTGAGCCCCCGGCTCGACCCGTAAGTCAGAAGGAGACAGACATGTGCGGTGCGAAGGCCGGCGGCCCGGACCTGGCAGGAGTTGACGTGGCGAACGAGACGATCATCCAGGGTTCGGTGACCCGCGACGGTGAGCCGGTCAACGGCTACGTCCGGCTGCTGGACGAGGGCGGAGAGTTCACGGCCGAGGTGCCCACCTCGGCGACCGGCCAGTTCCGGTTCTTCGCCCGCCCGGGCAAGTGGACCCTGCGCGCGCTGGTGCCGGGGCAGACCGTGGACCGTCAGGTGGTGGCCTCCCAGGGCACCGCCGTCGAGGTCGCGATCGCGGTCTGATTCCCGCCCCGCGGAAGGCGGCGGAAGGCGAAACGACGAGGGCCCTGCCACGGCGGGGCCCTCGGTCGTACCGTGGAGACGTGCAGGCAAGCCGGCGGCGCCGCTACTACTTCGCCATGATGGGCGGGTGCCTCGGCATGTTCGTCCTGGCCTGGGGCGTGGTGCGGTTCTTCTCGGTGCCCGCAGCGATCGCGCTGTGCGTGGTCGCGGCGGTCATCCCGCCGGCCGCGGCGGTGTTCGCCAACAAGCGCGACCCCGACGACGACTGGTGGAACGACCCCCGCTGGGACGACCCGAAGTGGGACGAGCCCGGCCACGACCGGGACCACCCCGACCACGAGCGGCGGGACTCCTAGCCCCGCTGCCCGGCTAGTACACGAGCGCCTGCACGCCGTCGCTCATGATCTCGCTGACGAAGACCTGCGCGCCCGCGATCCGGACGCCGTCGACGGTGTCCTTCTGCTCGATCCCGCGGCGCACCGCGCACTGGGTGCACAGCGTCACCGTGCCGCCCGCCATGATCGACTCCAGCAGGTCGGGCAGCGGCGCCGAGTGCGGCAGCTCGAACTCCGCCGCCCGCCCCGGCAGGGCGAACCAGGAGGACTCCCCGGTCAGCCAGAGCGAGACCTCGATGCCGCTGGCGACGGCCACGGCCGCCACCGTGAACGCCTGCGAGCACCGCTCCGGGGCGTCGGAGCCGGCAGTGACCTTGATGACGAGCTTCTTCGACATGGCGCCACCTTAGAGCGCCCGGAACGTCCGGTTCCCGGAATCCCCGGATCGCGCGGGGAAACCTTCGGCGGCGCGCGGAAGTCGCCGCGCGGAGGGCGCCGGCGCGGCGGCGGAAACGCGACGTGGTGGGGCTCACCGCGACCGGCCGATACCCGGCGGATAGAGTGAGCGCCAGCAAAATCCACCACACTGTCGCCGCCTGGGAGCCCCCCGTGTCCGGTCTGGAAATGTTCTTCGACGGTCTGCTGGCCCTCATGGCCGTGCTGATCACCTGGTTCGCCATCTTCTCGGTGATGAAGCTGTACCAGGGCCAGCGCTGAGCCTGCCGTACGGTTGAAGCAGCCCCACACCGACGACAGCGACCAGGAACATGATCGAGATCCCCTCTGACCTCCACAAGGACGTCGTCCCGCTCGCCTTCCTCCTCGGCACCTGGGAGGGCGCGGGAGTCTATGACTTCCCGGGCACGGAGAAGTGCAACTTCGGCCAGGAGATCGTGATCCGGCACGACGGCCGCCCCTTCCTGGAGTTCCGCTCCCGCACCTGGGTGCTGAACGAGGAGGGCGAGAAGGTCCGCCCGCTGGAGAACGAGCACGCGTTCTGGCGCATCACCAGCAACCACGACGGCACCTCGGGTGCGCGCGGGATCGAGATCTCCTCCGTCCGTGACGACGGCACCGTCGAGATCTGGTACGGCGAGCTGGCCGACGGCAAGCCGCAGGTCGACGTCTCGACCGACGCGGTCGCCCGGATCGAGGGCTCCCCGGAGTACTCGGGCGGCAAGCGGCTCTACGGCTTCGTCAACGGCGAGCTGCTCTGGGTCGGCGAGAAGGCCGCCCCGAGCGTGCCGCTGCGGCCGTACATGTCCGCGCAGCTCAAGAAGGTGCTCAGCCCGGCGCAGCTGATCAAGGACATCAACGACCTGCCGGACGACGGCATCGCCTTCTTCAAGTAGGCCTCCAGCAGGCCTCCGGCAGGCACCGCGCGGGGGGGGGCCCCCCCCCCACCACCTAGGGTCCCGCCCCCGGCCCGGGCCCAAACAAGTTACAAGTACCCCCCCCCGTGGCAGGGGCACCAACCTGGCCGG
>NZ_JBHWGD010000049.1:15828-41005 GCF_042733235.1 Kitasatospora sp. NPDC059722 | reverse complement strand
CTGAGCCTCATACGCCCCCCCGCCCCCCCGCCCCCCGGCGCCGCCCCCCGGGCGGCGCCACCCCCCCCCCCCACGACGTAGGGACCGGCCCGCGGCCGGTCCCTACACTTGTTCCAAGGACCCCCGACCGTGGCAGGGACAGCATCGTGGCGGACACCGGCACCACCGACTGGCAGCTCTCCGGAGACTGGAAGGCCGACCTGCGGGAACGCGGCTACCGGCTGACGCCCCAGCGCCAGCTCGTCCTGGAGGCCGTCGACACGCTCGACCACGCCACCCCGGACGAGATCCTGAGCCACGTGCGGCGGACCGCGAGCGGCATCAACATCTCCACCATCTACCGGACGCTGGAGCTGCTGGAGGAGCTCGGCCTGGTCTCGCACGCCCACCTGGGCCACGGCGCCCCGACGTACCACCTGGCCGGGCGCCACCACCACCTGCACCTGGTCTGCCGGGACTGCGACGAGGTCACCGAGACGGACACCGAGATCGCCGAGCCGCTGATCGAGAGCCTGCGCGCGCGCCACGGGTTCGACACCGACCTCAAGCACTTCGCCATCTTCGGGCGCTGCGCCGACTGCACCGCCAAGCTCGCGGACGGCCAGTCGTAAGCTGACCGGTATGACCGGTGTGAAGAGCCCGCTGCTTGCCCTGCCCGGAGCCGTCCCCGCCGAGGGGGCCGACGAGGGCGTCGCCGCCCACTACGGCGACATCTTCCGGGAGCAACGCCACCTCGCGCAGGGCGACGGCTTCGTGGACCTCTCGCACCGCGGCGTGGTCACCGTCACCGGCGCGGACCGGCTGTCCTGGCTGCACCTGCTGCTCACCCAGCACGTCAGCGCGCTGCCGCCGCAGGAGGCCACCGAGGCGCTGGTGCTCTCCCCGAACGGGCACGTCGAGCACGCGCTCTACCTCGTCGACGACGGCACCACCACGTGGGCGCACGTCGAGCCGGGCACCCAGGGCGACTTGGTCGCCTACCTGGAGAGCATGAAGTTCTTCTACCGGGTCGAGGTCGCCGACGCGACCGCCGACTACGCGGTCGTGCACCTGCCGGCGGGTTCCGGCAGCTCCGTCGAGGGGGCCGCCGCCGTGCGCGAACTCCCCTACGGGCGCGATCTGTTCGTGCCGCGCGCCGAGCTGGAGAAGCTCACCGCCGGGTACGGGCCCGCGGCCGGCGTGTGGGCGTACGAGGCGCTGCGGATCGAGGGCCACCGGCCGCGGCTCGGCTTCGAGACCGACCACCGGACCATCCCGCACGAGGTGGACTGGCTGCGCACCGCCGTCCACCTGCAGAAGGGCTGCTACCGCGGGCAGGAGACCGTCGCCCGGGTGCACAATCTGGGCCGCCCGCCGCGCCGGCTGGTCTTCCTGCACCTGGACGGCACCGAGGAGACGCTGCCCCCGCACGGCACCGAGGTGCGGCTCGCGTCCGACCCGGACGGGCGGGCGCTCGGCTTCGTCACGTCCTCGGCGCGCCACCACGAGCTGGGGCCGATCGCGCTGGCGATCGTCAAGCGGAACGTGCCGGTGGACGCGGTGCTGCTGGCCGGGACGGTGCCGGGCACGCAGGACGTGATCGTCCCGCAGTAGCCCCCCGGGCCGCCGCGGCCGGGCTCAGACCTCGACGATGACGGTGAACGGGCCGTCGTTCACCAGCGCCACCTGCATGTCGGCGCCGAACCGGCCCGTCTCCACCTTGGCGCCGAGCGCCCGCAGCTGGGCGACGACCTCGTCCACCAGCGGCTCGGCGACCGGGCCGGGGGCGGCGGCGTTCCAGGTGGGGCGGCGGCCCTTGCGGGCGTCGCCGTAGAGGGTGAACTGGCTGATCACCAGGAGCGGGGCGGCGAGGTCGGAGCAGGACTGCTCGACGCCGTCCCCGTCGGCCGGCAGCAGGCGCAGCGTCCACAGCTTGCGGGCCAGCTGGGCGGCCTTGGCGGCTGTGTCGTCGTGGGTGACGCCGACCAGGGCGCAGAGCCCGGGCCCCTCGATCGCGCCGACGGTTTCTCCGGCCACCGTCACCCTGGCTTCGCTCACCCGTTGCACCACTGCTCGCATGCGGCCATTGTGCCGGAGCCGAACGGGGTCACCCAGGAGGGGGGATCCGTACGCACCGGGGGAGGCGTGTGAGGCGGTGGCGCGCGCCGGGTTGCGCACGCCTGCGCTGGGTCGGGCGCCGTTCTTCCTGGGCAAAGACCTCGTCATATCAGCCACCCCCGTTCGCCAGGGGGCCGTTCGGGTGCACGGGCGGTGCGCGCGCGCCGGGCGGGGTGGCACGCTGGGGCACCGTACATACGGCCCGGGGCGCCAGGAGGTCCGCCGCCCCGGGTCCGGGTTCGGCCGGGCGGTCGAGCCGGTAGGTCAGGCGTTCTGGCGGTGTCGCCCCGGCGGGTGGTGTCCGCCGGGGACCGGAACCTTTCGGGGGTGTCCGGGCGTGCCAACGGACGGGACGCGCACGGTCCGTCGGGGGACGGGCCGGACGGCGGCAGGGACGGGGTGCCGCGAGCGGGCGGGAACGGACGACGGCAGGTGGTTGGGTGATGGACGCGAGCAGCGCGCAGGACCGGTCCGGGCGGGCGACCGGGGACGACGAGCCCGACCTGGAGCGGCTGGGCCTGGACCAGCTGCGGATCCTGCGCCGGGAGACCCTGGAACAGGAGGCCGACCTCTCCTACCTGCGGCGGCTGCTGCACGGCCGGATGGACATCCTGCGCGCCGAGCTGGACCGCCGCCCGGGCGGCCGCTCGCGCGCGGCGGGGGCGGGCGGCGCCGAGGGGCCGTCCGGCGACCTGCTGGACCGGCTGCCGGCCATCCTCACCGACGCGCCCTCCACCGTGCGGCGCTCGGCCCGGCACGTCACGCTCGGGCCGCCGCGGGGCCACGAGTCGCAGCTGGAGGCGGACGCGCTGATGGGCGACGTCCAGCTCGCCGACCTCGCCGCGCACCCGGCCGCGGAACTGCTCGCCGCGCTGGACCGGCTGCGGGCGCACGAGCAGGAGGTCTCCGGACGGCGGCAGCGGCTGCTGCGCACCGCGGACGGTTGCAACGCCGAGATCACCCGCAGGTACCGTGATGGGGAAGCACGGGTCGACGACCTGCTCGCGGGCGGCCCCCTCTGACCGGGTGAGGCACCATGGGCGGGTGGGGCCCGGCTCGCCCCCGGTCCACCCCTGCCCCGGAAGGCTCCGCCATGCCCCAGTCCGCCACCCCGACCGTTCTCGCCGAGGTCATACGCTCGGGCTTCACCGAGGGGCGGCACCACGGCTCGCTGGTGCTGCTCGCCGCCGACGGCTCGGTCGAGTTCGCGCTCGGCGACCCCGGCGCGCCGGTCTTCCCCCGGTCGACCGCCAAGCCGTTCCAGGCGGTGGCCACGCTGCGGGCCGGGCTGGAGATCGAGGGCGAGCTGCTGGCACTGGCGGCCTCCAGCCACTCTGGAGAAACGTTTCACCGCGCTGGTGTCCGGACCATCCTGGCCTCCGCCGGACTGGACGAGTCCGCCCTGCGCACCCCGGCCGACCTGCCGCTCGACGAGACCGAGGCCGAGCTGCTGCTGCGCTCCGGCGGCGAGCGCGCCCCGATCCTGATGGACTGCTCCGGCAAGCACGCCGGCTGGCTGGCCGCGTGCGTCGCCAACGGCTGGGACACCGAGGGCTACCTCGACCCGGCCCACCCGATCCAGCTGCTGGCCCGCGAGGCCCTGGAGGAGGCCACCGGCGAGGGCGTCGCCCACGCCGGCGTGGACGGCTGCGGGGCGCCCCTGCTGGCCGTCTCGCTGACCGGCCTGGCCCGCGGCTACCGGGCGTTCGTGCTCGCCGCCGCGGGCACCGCGCAGCGCCGCGTCGCCGACGCGATGCGCGCCCACCCCGAGTACGTGGCCGGCACCCGCCGGGCCGACACCTGGCTGATGCGGGCCGTCCCGGGCGCGTTGTCCAAGATGGGCGCCGAGGCCGTCCAGGTGGTGGCGCTGCCGGACGGACGGGCCCTCGCCTTCAAGATCGACGACGGCGCCGAGCGGGCCCGCGGGCCGGTCCTGGCGGCGGCGCTGCGCCGGCTCGGGGTGACGGGCGCCGACGAGACCGTCGAGCGCATCGGCGCGGCCCCGCTGCTCGGCGGCGGCGTGCCCGTCGGGCAGGTACGGGCGGCGTTCTAGGCGGTCCAGGCGGGCCAGGCGGGCCAGGCGTTCCGGGCGTTCTGGGCGGGCCAGGCGTTCCGGGCGTTCCGGCGCAGCGGTTCCGACGCTCGTGGCGGCGGTCGGCGTGCGGGCGGGGCGGGGGCGGTGCACGGTGGACCGGGGGCCGTCGCACAGCTGAGGGAGCCGAGCCATGACCGAACACGTGTACCGGGTGACCGAGATCGTCGGATCCTCGACCGAGAGCGTCGACGCCGCCATCCGCAACGGCGTGGAGCGGGCCTCCCGGACGCTGCGCAACCTCGACTGGTTCGAGGTGACGCAGGTCCGGGGGCACCTGGAGGAGGGACGGGTCAAGCACTTCCAGGTCGGGATGAAGATCGGCTTCCGCCTGGAGGACTGACCGCTACCGCTCGGGCAGGACCAGCGGCACGCCCGTGCGCGGGTGCGCCAGCACCTCCACGGGGTGCCCGTACACCTCGCTGAGCAGCGGCGCGCGCAGCACCTCGGCGACGGGTCCGTCGGCGACCGTCGCGCCGCCGGTCAGCAGCACCACGCGGTCCGCGTAGGCCGCCGCCAGCGAGAGGTCGTGCAGGACGACGACCACGCCGTCCCCGGCGGCGGCGCGCGCCCGGGCGACCCGCAGCACGAGTTCCTGGTGGCGCAGGTCGAGGGCGGCCGTCGGCTCGTCCAGGAGCAGCAGCGGCGTGCGCTGGGCGAGCACCCGGGCGAGCGCCACCCGGGCCCGTTCGCCGCCGGAGAGGGCGGTGAACGGGCGCTCGGCGAACGCGGCGGACTCGGTGGCCGCCATGGCCTCGGCGACCACCGCCTCGTCCTCGGCGGCGGCCGCCGTCCCGGCCCACGGCGCGCGGCCCATCCGGACCACCTCGCCGGACCGGAACGGGAAGGACAGCGCCGCCGCCTGGGGCAGCAGCGCGCGGTGCCGGGCGAGTTCGGCGGCGCCGTAACCGCCGAGGGCGCGGCCGTGGAGGAGGACCTCGCCGCCGTCCGGCACGACGTCCCCGGCGAGGACGGACAGCAGCGTCGACTTGCCGGCACCGTTCGGGCCGAGCAGCGCGACCACCTCGCCGGCGGCCACCCGGACCGACGCGCCGGCCAGCAGCCCGCGCCCGCCGAGGGTCAGCCGGACGTCCTCGGCCGCCAGCAGCTCGGTGCCGGGGAGCGGTCGTGCGGGCACCTCGCGGTTCGTCCGCAGTCTCATGCCCAGCCTCCCTGCTTGGTGCGGGTCCGGCGCAGCAGCCAGAAGAAGAACGGGCTGCCGATCAGCGCGGTGAGCACGCCGAGCGGCAGTTCGGCCGGCTCGGCGAGAGTGCGCGCGGCGAGGTCCGCGACGACCAGCACCAGTGCGCCGCCGAGCGCGGAAGCGGGCAGCAGGAACCGGTGGCCCGGCCCGGCGACCATCCGCAGCAGGTGCGGGACGACCAGTCCGACGAAGCCGATGATGCCGCTGACCGCGACGGCCGCGGCGGTGAGCAGCGCCACGACGGTGATCAGCACGAGCCGCATCCGCTCGACGTCCACCCCGAGGTGACGGGCCGGGCGCTCGCCGAGGGCGAGCAGGTCCAGCCGGCGCGCGTACAGCGGGGCGACGGCCAGGCCGGCGACGGCGAACGGCAGGACGGCGAGCACCTTGCCCCACGTGGCCTGCGAGAGCGAGCCGAGCTGCCAGAAAGTGACCTGGCTGATCGCGGCGGAGTCGGCGGCGAACAGGAACAGGCCGATCAGCGCGCCGCAGAAGGCGTTCACCGCGACGCCGGTGAGGATCAGCGTCACCACCTCGGTGCGCCCGCCGCTGCGGGCCAGCGCGTACACCGCGAGGACCGTCAGCAGACCGCTCGCGAAGGCGAACGCGGTGACCGTCCAGGTGCCGAGGGCGTCCAGGCCGAGCACGATGCAGGCCACCGCGCCGACCGCGCCGCCGGAGGAGACGCCGATCACGGCGGGCTCGGCGAGCGGGTTGCCGAACACGCCCTGCATCAGCGCGCCCGCGCAGCCCAGTGAGCCGCCGACCAGCAGGGCGAGCACGACGCGGGGCAGCCGGACGTTCCACAGCACCGACTCGGGGACGCGGTCGAGGGCGTGGCCGCCGAGGCCGGTGCGGTGGGCGGCGGAGGCGAGGATGTCGCCGAGCGGGATGCGGTAGGCGCCGGTCCCGGCCGCGAGCAGGGCGCACAGCACGAGCGCGGTGGCGAGCGCGGCGGTGACGAGCGTGGCGCGGCTGCGCGGGCGGGGGAGCGCGGCGGTCTTCCCGGGTGCGGCCTTCTCCCGTACGGCGGTGCTCACTTGGCGTCCGCCGGGTAGAGCTGGGCGGCGATCTCGCGCAGCACCTGCGGGGTGCGCGGGCCGTAGCTGAGCAGCTGTCCGTCCTCGACGGAGACGATCCGGCGGTCGAGCCCGGCCGGGGTCTGGGCGACGCCGGGCAGCTTGAGCAGGCCGTCGACGCCGCCGACGGAGTCCAGGCCCTTGCTCATCACCAGGATCGCGTCCGGTGCGGCCTTGACCAGGGCCTCGCTGGTGAGCGGGGTGAAGTCGCCGGTGAGCCCGGCGGCCTTGCCCGCGTCCTCGCCGCCGACGGCCTCGATCAGCGAGGTGGCGCCGGAGGCCGGGCCGCCGAGCAGGTAGACGGACGCGCTGCCGCGCAGGTAGAGGAAGGCGACCCTGGGGTGCCGGTCGGTGGCCGGGAGCGCGGCCCTGGCCTCGGCGGTCCGCTGCTCGGTGCGCTCCTTCAACTGCCGTCCGGCGTCCGGGACGCCGAGCGCGGAGGCGACGGTGTCGATGCGCGGGCCGACGTCGGCGAGCTGCTTGGCGTCGTCCAGGACGACGAGCGGGACGCCGGCCGCGCGGATCTGCGCGACGGCCTCGGCCGGGCCGGTCGAGCGGTCGGCGAGGACGACGGTGGGGTGTAGCGACAGCACGCCCTCGGCGGAGACGTCGTGGGCCTGGGTGATCACCGGCAGCGCGGCGGCCTGCCGGAACGTCGTGGAGACGTCCCGGGCGACGACCCTGGGCCCGAGGCCGAGGCTGAAGACGAGCTCGGCGAGGCTGCCGTTGAGCGGGATGATCCGGTCGG
Organism: Kitasatospora sp. NPDC059722; assembly: GCF_042733235.1. Taxonomy (NCBI): domain Bacteria; kingdom Bacillati; phylum Actinomycetota; class Actinomycetes; order Kitasatosporales; family Streptomycetaceae; genus Kitasatospora; species Kitasatospora sp. NPDC059722. The sequence continues at coordinate 33,785 of NZ_JBHWGD010000049.1, read as the reverse complement.
CGCTGGTGACGGTCACCTGGCGGCCGTCGGCGGACGCCACGGCGGCCGGGAGCCGCGGGGCGGGCTCGCCGGGCAGCGGCTCGACGGCGTCGGGGGCGCGGGTGGCGGCGCTGCCGGCCGTGCCCGCGCCGGAGCCGCAGGCGGTGAGCGCGAGCAGCAGGCCGAGGACGAGCGCCAGGAGGACGGGCCCGCGGGCGGTCCGGGATCGGATCGTACGGCTGCTCAACGTGGTTCCCTTCGCTGGGAGTTGCCGCCCGTTCCGGTCCGGTGGGGTGGGGTGGGCGGCGGGACTCTTGACTCTTATATTAGGTTAGCCTTACCTGAGTTTCGCAAGGGGGTCGGCACTGCGCCGCCCCTCGGCTCGCCGTGCCCCCGTTCGTCCACCGCCGTCCATCGCTGTCGCGCCAGGAGTGATCCGCCGTGCCTCTGTCCCGCCGGCTCCGCCGTCCGGCCGCCGCCCTGCTGGCCGTCCTCGCCGCCCTGCTGGCGGTGGGCCTGTCGCCCGGGCCGGCGGCGGCCGCGGAGGGCCGGGTCTCCGGCGGGCGGCTCGACTGGGGCATCAAGCAGTCCTTCCTGACGTACGTCACCGGGCCGATCGCCAAGGGGAGTTGGGCGCTGACCGGGGGCGCGGCCACGGTCGGCGGCAGTGCCTTCCGCTTCCACTCCGCGAACGGCACCTACGACCCGGCGACCGGCGCGCTCACCGCGGCCTTCTCGGGCGGCGTTCGGTTCACCGGGCACCAGGAGAACGGCGCCGACGCGCTCGACCTGAGCCTCGGACGGGTCACCTTCCGGGCCGTCCAGGGCGGCGCGGCCGGGCTCTACGCCGACGTCAGCAGCAAGTCGCGGGAGACCGGCCAGGTGAGCGGTGCGAGCCAGGCCAAGGTCGCGGACCTGTCGCTGGCCGGGGTCGACCTGCGCGGCGCGGCCGGGACCCTGACCCTGAGCAACGTGCCGGCCACCCTGACCGACGCCGGAGCGAAGGCCTTCGCCGGCTTCTACGCCGCCGGCACGGCCCTCGATCCGGTCACCCTGTCGGTCAACCTCCCGGCTGCGCAGGCGACATCCGCGGCGCCCTCGCCGAGTGCCGCACCGACACCGACGTCGACGCCGACCGCGGCGTCCGGCACCACCCCGGCGCCGACCGCCGAGCCCACCGCCCAGGCTCCCGCCCGCACCGAGTTCGCCGCCGGCGCCCTCGACTGGGGCGTGCGCCGAACCTTCCGCGACTACGTCACCGGCGCCATCGCCCAGGGCCGTTGGGAGCTCGGCGCCGGAGCCGCCGACGGCGGGGCGTTCTACCGCTGGAGCCCGGCCAAGGGCACGTACGACCCCGCCACCGGCGAGCTCACCGCCGCCTTCACCGGCACGGTCCGCTTCACCGGCTTGCGGACGGGCGGCACGGACGGCCTCGACCTCACCCTCGCCAACCCCGGCGTCACCGTGGCCGGCGGCCGCGGGCGCCTCCTCGCCGACGTCTCCGGCCGGACGCCGGACGGTGCCGTCCAGCAGCTCACCGGCGCCGAACTGGCCGTCTTCGACCCGGCCGGCCTCACGTCCGAGGGCGGCCTGCTGAAGGCCGTCGAGCTGCCGCTCACGCTCACCGAGACGGGTGCCAAGGCCTTCGGCGGCCTCTACCCGGCCGGCACCGCGATGGACCCGCTGAGCTTCGCCGTCGCCCTCGACCCGGCCGCCGCGCTGCCCCCGCTGCCGGACCTCGGCAGCGCCCCGGCCGCCGTGCCGGGCGCCTCCGCGCCCCCCTCCGCCGCACCCGCCGCCGCGCCGTCCTCCCCGGACTGCGTCCCGGTGGCGGCCGTGGCCGGCGGGGCGGCGCTGGTGGCCGCGCTCGCGGCGACCGGCGGTGTGCTCCTGCGACGCCGTCGCCGGGCTTCCTGACAACCCCTCCTCCGACCTCCCCCCGTCCCCCCGAACGGAGTTCACCACCATGTCCCGCAACCGCACCCGACTGGCGGCCCTCGCCGCCGTCACCACCGGCCTCGGGCTGACCGCCCTCGGCGCCCCCGCGCTCGCCTTCGGCGCGGGCGGGCCGGGCAGCGTCACGTACGACTCCGGCGCGCTGGACTGGGGCGTGAAGAGCAGCTTCCGCGCCTACGTCACCGGCCCGGCCTCCCAGGGCGGCGCGATCGAGCTGACCGGCGGCGCGACCGCCAACGCCGACGGGAGCTTCCACTTCGGCTTCGGAAGCGCCGCGTACGACCTGACGACGCACGCGCTGAGCTCGTCCTTCACCGGAGGCGTCCGCTTCACCGCGCACCACGGCGCGCTGGACATCGCGCTGAGCGACCTGCGGATCACCACCTCCGGGACGACCGGCACGCTCACCGCCGACACCGCCTCCAAGGAGTCGATGGGGGCCACCGAGATCACCCGGCGGGAGGACGTGCCGCTGGTGACGTTCACCGTCGGGCGGGACACCACCAGCGGCTCCCCGGCGGCGGCGAAGCTGACCGAGCAGGGTGCCAAGGCGTTCGCGGGCTTCTACCCGGCGGGGACGGAGATGGACCCGCTGTCGCTGCTGCTGAAGCAGGCCCCGGCCAAGCCGTCCCCGACCGCCACCGGCTCGCCGTCCGCGACCGCGACCGCCTCGCCCACCGGGCAGCCCACCGCCTCGCCGTCGGCCACGTCCACGCCGAGCGGGACGGCCTCCCCGACCGCCACCGGCTCGCCGTCCGCGACGCGGTCGCCGAGTGCCACCGGCTCCCCGTCCGCGAGCGCCACCGCCACGCCGACCAGCACCGCCACGCCGACCAGCACCGGCACGCCCGCCGCCGGGCGGCTGCCGGTCGTGAACGGGACCCTCGACTGGACGGTCAAGGACAGCTTCCGGAAGTACCTCGCGAGCCCGACGGCGGCCGGCAAGGTCGAGTTCGGCGGCGGCGCGTCCGACTACCGCTTCGGCGGTGCGACCGGCGGCTACAACACGGCCGACCACACGCTCGCCGCCGGCTTCACGGGCTCCGTCCGCTTCCTCGCCCACCCCGGCAAGGACGGCTACGCGCTCGACACCACGCTCTCCAAGCTCGGCCTGGCGATCGACCGCGACGGCGCCTTCCTGACCGCCGACGTGAACGGCAAGTCCCAGGACGGCAAGCCGACTTCGCTGACCGGCGCCCGGATCGCCAGGCTCGACGTGCCCAAGTCCGCCCTGACGCCGGTCAACGGCGTGGTGACGCTGTCCGCCGTTCCGGCGACGCTCACCGCCGAGGGCGTGCCGGTGTTCGCCAACTACCCGGAGGGGACGGCCCTGGACCCGGTCAGCGCCACGCTGGCCTTCGACGGGAACGTCCAGCTCCCGACCGCCCGGCCGGCCGGCGTGACCACCGGCTCCGGCGCCGACTCGGCCGCCGGCGGCCAGGGTTCGGGCGCGGGCGCGGCCGGCGGCGCCTCGCTGACGACCTCCGGCCTCGGCGGCCCGGGCGGCGGCGTGCTCGCCGCGACCGGCTCCGGCACCCCGGTGGCCCCGCTGCTGGCCACCGCCGCCGGTCTCCTGCTCGTCGGCGGCGGCGCCACCGCCTTCGTCCGCGGCCGACGGACCGCGCAGTCCTGACGCACCCCCGGGACGCGCGAAGGCCCCGGCGGGCGACTCCCGCCGGGGCCTTCCGGTCGAGCCGGGGCCCGGTTACGACGCGAGCGGGTAGCGCGCGTCCAGGTCGTGGAAGATCGCGCCGTTGAGGACGAAGGCGCGCTTGCACTCCTCGACCACCCGGCGGCGCTCCATCTCGTCCATCGCCAGCCCGGCCGCGTCCAGCTTGGCCCGGTACTCGCGCTTGAAGGCCGCCGGGTTCTCGACCTCCTCGAAGACGTAGAACCGGACGCCGTCGCCCTTGCGCTCGAAGCCCCAGGTCTTCTCCGCCACGCCGCGGATGATCTGCCCGCCGGAGAGGTCGCCCAGGTAGCGGGTGTAGTGGTGCGCGAGGTACCCGGCCGGCCACTCGGCGGCCAGCTCCTCCACCCGCGCCACGTAGGCGGCGGTGGCCGGCAGCGGCTCCAGCCCGTCCCGCCACCGCGGCCCGCGCAGGTGCGCCAGGTCGCGCTCGATGGCGGCGGTGCGCAGCAGCGCCCGGTCGATGAACGGGCCGGCCAGCGGGTGCTGCGCGAGCTGCTCCGCGCGGCCCTCCAGCGCCCGGTAGACGAACCAGAGCTGGCCGGTGAGGTCCGCGTAGGCCTCGACCCCGAGCCGCCCGCCGAGCAGGTGGCTCATGAACGACGACTGCTCCGCGGCCTCGTGCTCCTCGCTGCTGGCGGTGCGGAGCACGGTGGAGAACGGGACGGGCTCGGGCGTGGGCATGCGGCCTCCAGGGATCGGAATCGGGCCCGGCAGTTTTGGTTAGCCTAACCTAAGCGGACATCTTGCCGACAGTCCGTCGGTAAACAACGATGCGTCAGGGCCCCGGACACGGCAAGGGCCGGGGCCGCGGAAGACTCTCCGCGAACCCCGGCCCCGGGCTGTCCCGACCTACCTCGACCTATCTCGAACTACCTCGAACCGGTCTCGATCGAGATCGGAACGACGGCTCAGTGGCCGCCCTGGTCCGCCAGGCGCTTGATCGAAGCGGTGACCTCGGCCTCGGCCTCGGCGCGGCCGACCCAGTTGGCGCCCTCGACGGACTTGCCGGGCTCCAGGTCCTTGTAGACCTCGAAGAAGTGCTGGATCTCCAGACGGTCGAACTCCGACACGTGGTGGATGTCCCGCAGGTGCTCCCAGCGCGGGTCGGTCGCCGGGACGCACAGCAGCTTGTCGTCGCCGCCGGCCTCGTCGGTCATCTGGAACATGCCGATCGCGCGGCACTTGATCAGGCAGCCGGGGAAGGTCGGCTCGTCCAGGATCACCAGCGCGTCCAGCGGGTCGCCGTCCTCGCCGAGCGTGCCCTCCACGTAGCCGTAGTCGGCCGGGTAGCGGGTCGAGGTGAAGAGCATCCGGTCGAGCCGCAGACGGCCGGTCTCGTGGTCGACCTCGTACTTGTTACGAGAGCCCTTCGGGATTTCGATAAGGACGTCGAACTCCAACGGTTCCTCCAAGGTAGGGACTGACAGAATCCAAGTGTCTCCTACGGGAGCGAGTGCTCGGGAAAGGGGCCGGTCGGTGGGAGCAGGGGTCGGGGCGGGGCGCCGCCGCAGGGGGACGGCCGCGGGACTGTTCGGGGTGGCGCTGCTGGTCACCGGGACGGTGCTGGCCTCGGGCGGCGGTGCCTACGCGCAGCCGTCCCCGACGCCGGGCGGGCACAGCGCCGGGCACGGCGACGGCGGCCGCGGCCAGGGCGGACAAGGGGGCCAGGGCGGTCAGGGCAACCAGGACGACCAAGGCGACCAGGGGCAGGGCGACCAGGGCAGGAACGGCCACGGCAAGGGCAAGCGCTCCGGCGACCCCGGCAGCCAGGGCACGTCCGCCCCGGCCACCAAGGGCGGCACCCCCGCCCCGGGCGGCAGCGCGTCCCCGCTCGCCCGCCCGGCCCCGGCGCCGGGCGCCGTCCTGGCCGCCGTCGAGGCGGGCCGGGACAAGACCGCGCAGCCCACCGCCCAGGGCCTCCAGCAGGCGCTCGCCGCCGCCCTCGGCGACCGCAGCCTCGGCACGGTCACCGTCGCCGTCGGGGACGCCGCCGACGGCAGACTCCTGTACGGCTCCGGCGAGAACACCCCGGCGACGCCGGCCTCCACCACCAAGCTCGCCACCACGGTCGCGGCCCTCTCGCTGGTCCCCGGCGACACCCGGCTCACCACCCGGGTGGTCAAGGGAGCCGACCCCGGCGCGATCACCCTCGTGGGCGGCGGCGACCCGACGCTCACCGTGCTGCCCGCCGACCAGGTGCAGATCGCCGGCCGGCCCGCGGACGCCGACACCGCCCCCGCCTCGCTCGACGCGCTCGCCCGGCAGACCGCCGCCGCCCTGAAGGAGACCGGGACGACGACGGTCCGGCTGGACTACGACCTGTCGATGTACACGGGCAGCCCGCGGCACGAGAACTACGACGCGGAGAACATCCCGCTCGTCGTCCCGCTGATGGTCGACGAGGGCAAAGCCGACCCGAAGAGCCGCGAGGACGCGCCGGCGCGCGTCGCCGACCCGGCCTTCGCGGCCGCCGACGCCTTCGCGGCCCTGCTCAAGGCCCAGGGCATCACCGTCGACGGCAAGGCCAAGCCCGCCGCGGCTCCGGCCGCCGCCACCGCCCCCGTCCTCGGCCGGGTCGACTCGCCGACGATCGCCCGCCTGGTCGAACGCCTCCTCACCACCTCGGACAACACCATCGCCGAGGCGATCGCCCGCCAGGCGGCCATCGCCGCCCACCAGCCCGCCAGCTTCGAGGGCGCCGCGACCGCGGTGAAGCAGGAGCTCGGCCGGCTCGGTGTGACGACGACGAACGTGACCCTCAACGACGGCAGCGGCCTGCACCGCGGCAACGCGATCCCGCCGGCCGTCCTGGTCCAGCTCCTCACCCTGGCCGCCTCCGACCAGCACCCCACCCTGCGCCCGGTCCTCACCGGCCTCCCGATCGCGGGCTTCACCGGCACCCTCGGCAAGCGGTACGGCGCCGGCTCGGGCGCCGCCGACGCGGCCGGCCTGATCCACGCCAAGACCGGCACCCTGAGCGGCGTCAACACCCTCGCCGGGACGGTCGTCGACGCCGACGGCCGCCTCCTCGCCTTCGCCGTCATGGCCCGCACCGACGCCGACGCCGACGCCGCCCGCGCCGCCCTCGACCGCGTGGCCGCCCGCCTCACCTCCTGCGGCTGCCACTGACCGCCCTGTGGACGTGGGCCGCGCGCCCCGCCTGGCCGCGATAGGCCGCCCGGCAGTGGGGCTCGTGGGGTGGCAGCACGGTGTCGGCGGTCCGCCTCCGGTGCCGCACATGTCGATCGGCGGCCGCTGCGCCGAGGACGGTGCCCTCGTCGGCCCGTGCCCGCCAGCCGGCGTGGGCTTATCCGCTGCTGGTGCCGCGTACGTCGATCGGTGGCCGCTGCGCCGAGGCGGTGCCCTCGTCGGCCCGTGCCCACCAACCGCTGGCGAGCGCCTGTGGCGCCAGCGGCGTCGGCGGTCGCCGCTCGTGCGGCGCACCTTGGGCGTCCCCCCGGCGGCCCCAAGGCGGGCGAACGCGTCGGCCGGAATGCCGGCCCGCCTGCCGGCCGAGTGTGGTCGCCTCGCCAGGGGCGCTCGGGCCACGCCCCCGTCGCTCCTGGGCCCCGCCCGCGCCCTTCGATCGTTGCGCGCCGGGCCGTTCGGTCGGCTCCCGGAGGGGCCGGGGCGGATGTGGTTGGGGGGTGACGGGATGGGGCAGGGCGTGGGTGGGGCCGGTGGCTGCCCCGGGCGGGGCGGAGCACGTACGGTGAGGGCATGACGAGCGCGAGTGGCGGATCTGACATGGTCGACTGGAATCTCGCGGTCGCTACCGCGACCCGGCTGGTGCGGCCGGGGCCGGAGGTGAGCCGTGCGGAGGCGGCGGCCGTGGTCGCCGAGCTGCGCCGGCACGCCCTGGCGGCCGAGGAGCACGTGCGGGCGTTCACCGGGATGCGTTCGACGAGCCTGGCGGACGCCGTCGCGACGCCCGTGCTCGTGGTGGACCGCCCCGGGTGGGTGCGGGCCAACGTGGCGGGGTTCCGTACGGTCGTCCAGCCGCTGGTGGAGAAGCTCCAGGCCCGCCGGGCGAACGGCCCGGCCGCGGGCGTGCTCGGTTCGGTCGGGGAGAAGGCCACCGGCATCGAGGTCGGCGCGCTGCTGGCGTTCCTGGCGACCAGGGTGCTCGGCCAGTACGAGACCTTCGCCCCCGCGGAGCCCTCGCTGGAGGCGCCGGACAGTCCGGCCGCCCTGTTCGACAAGCCGCGCCTCGGCCCGGACGGGCCCGGCCCGGGCCGGCTGCTGCTGGTCGCGCCGAACATCGTGCACGTCGAGCGGGAGCTGGACGTCGACCCGTCCGACTTCCGGCTCTGGGTGTGCCTGCACGAGGAGACCCACCGCACGCAGTTCACGGCGGTGCCCTGGCTGCGCGACCACATCCAGTCCGAGGTGCAGTCCTTCCTGACCGAGACGGACGTCGACCCGGGCGCCCTGCTGGACCGCCTGCGCGACGCGGCCGGCGCGCTGGGCGGCGGCCTGTCGGGCGTCGGCGGCCGCGAGCCCGCCGGGGCGTCCACCGGGTTGCTGGAGGTCGTGCAGACCCCCGCGCAGCGCGAGATCCTGGGCCGGCTGACGGCGGTCATGTCGCTGCTGGAGGGCCACGCGGACGTGGTGATGGACGGGGTCGGCCCGTCGGTGGTGCCGACGGTCGCGGAGATCCGGGAGAAGTTCCAGCAGCGCCGGGACCGCGGCGCGAACCGGCTGGACCTGCTCCTGCGCCGGCTGCTCGGGATGGACGCCAAGCTGCGCCAGTACCAGGACGGCGCGGTGTTCGTCCGGGGCGTCGTGGAGCAGGTCGGGATGGAGGGGTTCAACCGGGTCTGGACGTCCCCGAACACCCTCCCGACCAAGGAGGAGATCCACGACCCGGCCGCCTGGGTCGCCCGCGTCGCCCGCTGACGGGGCAGCAGCGGACCGCCGCCGGTCGGCGGCGGTCAACGGGGTTTCAAACCCGTTCGTACGAGTGGTCCAATCGGGCAGACCGAGGGAGAAGATACGTTTCTCCATTCACCCGAACGTGGGACGGTGGTCGTACCGGTGGCGCGGGTGGCGTAGCGGGTCGCTCCTTTCTGCCACCATCTGTGAGCGCCCGGTAACAGGGTGCTCACATGTGCGCGGTCCCCGCCGCGCCCACCGCCGTCCTGTCCCCCCTCCGTCGAGGAGTCGTCCGCCGTGGGCCCACACCCCGCCGTCGCCGCGATACGCCTGGCCGTCCGCCGCACGCTCACCGACCTCGCCGCCGAGGCCGGTTCCACCTTCACCGCACCCGCCCGCGAGGCCCGCGAGCGCGCGGCCGACGCGCCGCTGGTCGGTGCCGCCGTCGGCACCACGCTGATCGGCAACGCCGCCCGCCACCCGTCCGGGCTGCCCCGCACCCCGGCCGCCCCCGGCTCGCCGCTCGTCCTGGTCGCCGTCAGCGGCGGCGCGGACTCCATGGCGCTCGCCATCGCCGCCGCCTTCGAAGCCCCCAAGATCGGTCTGCGGGTCGGCGCCGTCACCGTCGACCACGGCCTCCAGGAGGGCTCCGACGAGCGCGCCGCCCAGGTGGCCGAGCGGCTGCGCTCGCTGGGCCTGGACCCGGTCGAGGCGATCCCGGTCCGGGTGGGCCGCGGCGGCGGCCCGGAGGCGGCCGCCCGGGACGCCCGCTACGCCGCCCTGGACGAGGCCGCCGAGCGCCACGGCGCGATCGCGGTGCTGCTCGGCCACACCCGCGACGACCAGGCCGAGACCGTCCTGCTGGGCCTGGCCCGCGGCTCCGGCGCCCGTTCGCTGGCCGGGATGCCCGCCCAGAAGGGCCGCTACCGCCGCCCGCTGCTGGAGCTGGACCGGGCCGCCACCCGGCAGGCCTGCTCCGCCCAGGCGATTCCGGTCTGGGACGACCCGCACAACTGCGACCCCGCCTACACCCGCTCCCGGGTGCGCCACGAGGTGCTGCCGGTGCTGGAGAAGCACCTGGGCGGCGGCGTGGTCGAGGCCCTGGCCCGCACCGCCCGGCTGTTCCGCGACGACGCCGACGCGCTCGACCAGTGGGCCGCCCTGGCCGAGCGGGACCTCCGGACCGGCGAAGGCACCCTGGACGCCGCCAAACTGGCGGAGCTGCCGTCCGCCGTCCGCCGCCGGGTGCTGCGCAGGGCGGCGCTCAGGGCCGGCTGCCCGGCCGGCGACCTGTTCGCCCGTCACCTGGAAACCGTCGACCTGCTGGTCACCGGATGGCGGGGTCAGGGGCCGCTGCACCTACCCGGGGGCGTCGAGGCCACCCGCCGGTGTGGCACGCTGGTCTTTCGGCGGCAGGGCGACTGACGGGCGGGCATGCCCCGGGGGAGCCGGCCGCCGGCCACACAGACCCCGAACGTTTGAGGACGTATCCCCGGTGGACCAGAACGACATGGGCGCTGACCTCGCGAAGGTGCTCATCAGCAAGGACGAGATCGACGCCAAGCTCCTGGAGCTGGCGGAGCGCATCGACCGGGACTACGCAGGCAAGGACCTGCTGATCGTCGGCGTCCTCAAGGGGGCCGTGATGGTCATGGCCGACCTCGCCCGTGCCCTGCACTCGCAGGTCACCATGGACTGGATGGCCGTGTCGTCCTACGGCATGGGTACCAAGTCCTCCGGCGTGGTGCGGATCCTCAAGGACCTCGACACCGACATCGCCGGCCGGGACGTCCTGATCGTCGAGGACATCATCGACTCCGGTCTGACGCTGTCCTGGCTGCTGGGCAACCTGGGCTCGCGCGGTCCGGCCTCGCTGGAGGTCTGCACCCTGCTGCGCAAGCCGGACGCGGCCAAGGTCGAGATCGACGTCAAGTACGTCGGGTTCGACATCCCCAACGAGTTCGTGGTCGGCTACGGCCTGGACTACGCGGAGAAGCTGCGCAACCTGCCGTTCATCGGCACCCTCGCCCCGCACGTCTACGGCGGCTGAGGGCCCCGTTCGGGTTACGGGCGGGAACAGTACGTTGTTCCCGCCCGTTGACCGGGGGGACAAAGAACCACAACCGTGTCGCCGTGCTCCCGCCATGGGCGGGTCCGACTGCGGTACGGTCCAATAAACCGCTCTTCACATGAGCACCGATTCCGGATGCGCCGCGGCCCACAGCCCCCCGGCGCCGCTGAGTGGCAGGAGGGACGGGGCGGCAACGCCCCGCATGGATGGACGTCAAGCGATACTTCCGTGCGCCGATCATGTGGATCGTGCTGGCCGTCCTCGCCGTCATCGTTTTGATGCAGGTCGTTTCGGACTCGAACGGCTACAAGACGGTGGACACCGGTCAGGTCGTCGCAGCGATCGACGCGAAGCAGGTCAAGTCGGCGCAGATCACCACCGGTGACTCGAACACGATCAAGATCCAGCTGAAGGACGGCGCCACGCTGTCCAACGCCGGTACGGGCAAGACCCCGTCCGGCAGCAAGTTCCAGGCCTCGTACATCGGCGACCAGGGTGTCGCGATCGCCGACAAGCTCCAGGCCCAGATCAACGACAACGACCCGAACACGCTCGCCGAGGGCTACACCATCAGCCCGGAGAAGCAGAGCACCTTCGTCAGCCTGCTGCTGTCGATGCTGCCGATCGTGATCATCGTCCTGGTCTTCCTGTTCCTGATGAACCAGATGCAGGGCGGCGGCTCCCGGGTCATGCAGTTCGGCAAGTCCAAGGCCAAGCTGCTCACCAAGGACACCCCCAAGACCACCTTCTCCGACGTCGCCGGCGCGGACGAGGCGGTCGAGGAGCTCCACGAGATCAAGGAGTTCCTGCAGGAGCCGGCCAAGTTCCAGGCCGTCGGCGCCAAGATCCCCAAGGGCGTGCTGCTCTACGGCCCGCCCGGCACCGGCAAGACCCTGCTGGCGCGAGCCGTCGCGGGCGAGGCCGGGGTGCCGTTCTACTCCATCTCCGGTTCGGACTTCGTCGAGATGTTCGTCGGCGTCGGCGCCAGCCGTGTCCGCGACCTCTTCGAGCAGGCCAAGGCGAACGCCCCGGCGATCGTCTTCGTCGACGAGATCGACGCCGTCGGCCGGCACCGCGGCGCGGGCCTCGGCGGCGGTCACGACGAGCGCGAGCAGACCCTCAACCAGCTGCTGGTCGAGATGGACGGCTTCGACGTCAAGGGCGGCGTGATCCTGATCGCCGCGACCAACCGCCCCGACATCCTGGACCCGGCGCTGCTGCGCCCGGGCCGCTTCGACCGCCAGATCGCGGTGGAGCGCCCCGACCTCCAGGGCCGCCTGGACATCCTCAAGGTGCACCAGAAGGGCAAGCCGATCGCGCCCGACGTCGACCTGTCGGCCGTCGCCAAGCGCACCCCCGGCTTCACCGGCGCGGACCTGTCGAACGTCCTCAACGAGGCCGCTCTGCTGACCGCCCGCTCGGACAAGAAGCTGATCGACAACGGCATCCTGGACGAGGCGATCGACCGCGTCGTGGCCGGTCCGCAGAAGCGCACGCGGATCATGTCCGACAAGGAGAAGAAGATCACCGCGTACCACGAGGGCGGCCACGCCCTGGTCGCGGCGGCCTGCCAGTACAGCGACCCGGTCCACAAGATCACCATCCTGTCCCGCGGCCGGGCCCTCGGCTACACGATGGTGCTGCCGGACGAGGACAAGTACTCCACCACCCGCAACGAGATGCTCGACCAGCTGGCCTACATGCTGGGCGGCCGCGCGGCGGAGGAGCTGGTCTTCCACGACCCGACCACCGGTGCCTCGAACGACATCGAGAAGGCCACCGCGACGGCCCGGGCCATGGTCACCCAGTACGGCATGACCGAGCGCCTCGGCGCGATCAAGTTCGGCAGCGACAACTCGGAGCCCTTCCTGGGCCGCGAGATGGGCCACCAGCGCGACTACTCGGAAGAGGTCGCCGGGCTGGTCGACGAAGAGGTCAAGAAGCTCATCGAGAGCGCGCACAACGAGGCCTGGGAGATCCTGGTCGAGAACCGCGACGTGCTCGACAACCTGGTCCTGGAGCTCCTCGAGAAGGAGACCCTGAACAAGGAGCAGATCGCCGAGATCTTCGCCCCGATCGTCAAGCGTCCGACCCGGCCGGCCTGGACGGGTTCCTCCCGCCGCACGCCGTCCACCCGGCCGCCGGTGCAGTCGCCCAAGGAGCTGGCGCTCACCAACGGCGCCGCCGCCACGGCCGACACCGCTCCGGTCGACATCGTGAAGCTCCCGCCGCTGCCGACCGCCGAGCCGCCCGCGGAGGGCTGATCCGGCGCTCCCGGCGGAGCCCGGGACGGAATGGATGCCGCGTCACCAGGGTTTGTACCCTGGAGGCGCGGCATCCGTGCTGTTCGCCCCGACGTTCCCCCCTAGTAAGCGAGGCCCGCATGATCGACCCGGTGACTCTCGACGGTCCGGCCACCGTCGGGACCTTCGACCAGAAGCGGGCCGAGAACGCCGTGCGCGAGCTCCTGCTCGCCGTGGGGGAGGACCCGGACCGCGAGGGCCTGCTGGAGACGCCGGCCCGCGTCGCGCGCGCCTACAAGGAGATATTCGCGGGCCTGTGGCAGGAGCCCGAGGACGTCCTGACGACGACCTTCGACCTCGGCCACGACGAGATGGTGCTCGTGAAGGACATCGAGCTGACGTCCGTCTGCGAGCACCACCTGGTGCCGTTCCGCGGGGTGGCGCACGTCGGGTACATCCCGTCCACCAGCGGCAAGATCACCGGCCTGTCCAAGCTGGCCCGGCTGGTCGACGTCTACGCCCGCCGTCCGCAGGTGCAGGAGCGGCTGACCAGCCAGGTCGCCGACGCGCTGATGCGGATCCTGGAGCCCCGGGGTGCCATCGTGGTCGTCGAGTGCGAACACATGTGCATGTCGATGCGCGGCATCCGCAAGCCGGGCGCCAAGACCATCACGTCCTGCGTCCGCGGGCAGCTGCGCGACCCGGCCACCCGGGCCGAGGCGATGAGCCTGATCATCGGGCGCTAGGGGCCGCCAGGGCCCCTGGGGGCGCTCAGAGCGCCTCGTGCTCGGCGTGCGGGGGTGCCGGGGTGCCCAGGGCGTTGCGGCGCTCGGGCATCCGCAGCCGCACCATCCGCCGCCAGCCGATCGCGCGGTCGTACAGGTAGAGGGCGCGCACCCCGAGGGTGACGACCGCCAGCTGCCAGCGCGGCCAGCCCAGGATCCGGGCCATCCGGGCGGTCACGGCGAGGCCGACGTCCCGGTGGGTGCGGATCTCGCCGCGGGCGCAGGTCTCCAGGACGTGCCGGATGTACGGGCCGTACCCCTCGACCCGCAGCCGCAGCAGCTCCTCGTGGCAGTACGCGAGGTGGTTGTCCTCGTCGGCGGAGATCATCCGCATCGCGCGGCCGAGGTCGGGGTTGTCCCCGTACACCTTGACCAGCTGGCGCATCTGCTCGGCCGCGCGCTGCTCGGTGACCCGGCTGTGCGCGAGGTAGGTGATGATCTCGCGGTCGGACAGCGGGAGGTCGCTGTTCAGCCGTTCGTGGGACAGGCCGACGCCCTTGGCCTCCAGCAGCATGCAGTAGTCGGCGTCGGCCGGGACGGCGACCTTGGGCAGGCCGCGCTTGCTCAGCAGCTGGGTGAAGATCCGGCCGTGCTTGCGCTCGTCGGCGCCGTGCCGGGCGACCTTCGGGGCGAGGACCGGGTCCCGGGTGAGCGTGGTGATCCGCTCGTTCTCCCAGCCGCCCTGGTCCTCGCCGCCGGCCGCGATGCTGCAGAACAGCTGGTAGGCCTCGTCGTTGCGGTAGATCTCGTTGAAGAGCGAGCGGGTGCTCAGCACGGCGCCTCCTGCGCGGATCCGGACGGCGCCCTCCGGGGGCCGGACGGGCGGTCGCGATACGTTCCCCCGGGGTCGCCGGCCGGGTGGCCCGACCGGCGGGTAATCACCCGCGCGCGTCACCCGAGGTGCGAGCCCATCCACTCCAGCGAGGCCGGCAGTTCCCGGATCCAGCTGTCCCAGTTGTGGCCGCCGTCGTCCAGGTACAGCGACTCGGCCTTGAACTGGGGGTTGCTCGCGGCGGTCTGCTGGGCCTGTTCGACGAACTGGACGGTCTGCGGGTAGTCGGCCTCCTTGCGGGTGGAGACCACCAGGAGGTTGAGGGGCGGGGCCGGGAGGTTCTGCAGCCGCCAGCCGAGGTCGCTCTGCTGGGCGAGGCCCTTGTCGCCGTTGAAGAGGTTGCCGCCGGTGAACTGGTCCTCGCGCACGGTGAAGTCCCCGTGCAGGCCGACCGCGCTGCCGTAGACGTTGGGGAAGCGCATCGCCAGCCGCATCGCGCAGCTGCCGCCGGTCGAGTAGCCGAAGACGCCCCAGGAGCCCGCCGAGCGGCCGGTCCGGTAGGTGGAGCCCAGCGCCTCCGGGAGGTCCTTGACGAACCAGGTCTCGGTGCGCGGGCCGCCGGGGACGTCCACGCACTCGGTGTCGCGCGGCGGGGCGACCGTCGGGCGGGCCAGGACGACGATGGTCGGCGGCATCTTGCCGTTCTTCTGGAGGTCCGCCGCGGTCTGGACGACCGGCAGCTCCTTCAGCATGTTCAGCGTGGTGCCGGGGAAGCCGGCGATGCCCACCATGACCGGGAAGCGGACCAGCGCGAACTTCGGGTCGAAGTACTCGGGGGGCAGGTAGACGAACATCTGGTCGGAGTAGCCCGTCTCCTTGCCGCTGACCCGGACCGACTCGATCCTGCCGACCTCCTCGGGGGCGCCCTTGGGCAGGTTCGGGACCGACTCCAGGCCGCCCTCGTTGGTGGGCTGGACCAGCGCGTCCGAGACCGGGGTGCCGCCCTTGTGGTTCTCGTTGCTGGTCAGGACCAGCTTGGCACCGCCGGGGCTGAGCAGGTCGTCCCAGGACGTGTAGAACCCGAAGGAGTTGTTCACCGACAGCGCCAGCACGGCCAGCACCGAGGCCTGGGTGACCGTCAGCAGGCCGATCCGGCCGAGGACCGGCAGCGGGCGCTGCCGGGCGAGCCGGGGCCAGATCCAGAGTGTGGTGAGGAGAGCCGCAGCGCCGAGTGCGAGCAGCGAGTCCACCAGCGCGTCGCTGGTCAGTTCCATGCCGTCGGCCTTCCGATGGGACCCTGTCGGTGCACGCCTCATCGTCTGGCGATCCGTCAGCTGCGGCCACCGCGACTAGGCTGTCCGGAGGCCGGGGCCGTCCGGCGAGGCCGGGGACGAGCGGGGGGCAACCGGCGCCCTAGAATGCGGCGTCCACCGTACGTAACGCGTCCCGGAGGTCCTCGTCGCACCGCGCGACGGCGGCCCCGGCTCCCACCCCCGGCTCGATCGCAGCGCGCCGCGGCACCGGTTTACCGTCCGTTTCCGGTTCCTTTGTGCGCGTATGGCCTGATGAAGGAAAAGGCATGAAGGTCCATCACACGTGCTCCCCCGGAGTGACAGGACAGCCCCACGCAGCCTCTACGCTGAGCTCCCATGAGTGTTCCCGTGTCCGATGAGCCGAGCCCCGAGCAGCCGCGCCGCCGCCGCGGTCTGCAGACGCTGCGCAACCAGGCCGCTGCCGTCCCGAGGGCCTGGCTGCCCGGTGCGGTCGGCTACGCCTGTCTGCTGATCGGGCTGGTGGACATCGCCAGTGCGGTGTTCCCCAAGCTCCGGCACACCAAGATGCACACCGTCGCCGGACAGCTGCCGGGTGGGACCACCTCCCTGGCCGCGGTCGGCACGCTGATGATCGGCCTCCTGCTGGTGCTGCTCGCGCACGCGCTGCGCCGGCGCAAGCGCCGGGCCTGGCGTGCGGTCTGCGTCCTGCTGCCGGTCGGTGCCGCGCTGCACATCGTGCGCTGGCACCAGATCGGCCCGGCCGTCGTCTCCCTGGTCGTCTTCGCCGTGATGCTCGTGCACCGTCGCGAGTTCTACGCCAAGGCCGACCCGCGCACCCGCTGGCGCGCGCTGGTCAACCTGATCGTCATGGGCACCGTCAGCGTCCTGCTCGGCCTCATGATCGTCAGCGTCCGGACCCGCTACGAGCTCGGCCACCCCGGCCTCTACGAGCGGCTGGAGCACGTCGCCTACGGCCTCTTCGGCTTCGAGGGCCCGATCCGCTACAACAACGAGCGGATGTCCGACCTGGTCGCCTACCTGCTCGGCGGGCTCGGCCTGCTGACCGCCTTCACCACCGCCTACCTGGCGCTGCGCCCGGGCAAGCCGAAGCCCGAGCTCACCCCGGAGGACGAGGAGAAGGTCCGCGGCCTGCTCGACCGGCACGGCGAGCGCGACTCGCTCGGCTACTTCGCGCTGCGCCGCGACAAGAGCGTGCTGTTCTCGCCCACCGGCAAGGCCGCCATCTCCTACCGGGTGGTCTCCGGCGTGATGCTCGCCTCCGGCGACCCGGTCGGCGACGTCGAGGCCTGGCCCGGCGCGATCAAGGTCTTCATGGCCGAGGCCCGCGAGCACGCCTGGGTGCCGGCCGTCATGGGCTGCAGCGAGGTCGGCGGCGAGGTCTGGACCCGCGAGGCGGGCCTGGACGCGCTGGAGCTGGGCGACGAGGCCATCGTCGACACCGCGGCGTTCTCGCTCTCCGGCCGCGCCATGCGCAACGTCCGCCAGATGGTCAAGCGGATCGAGCGCAACGGCTACTCCTGCAAGGTGCGCCGCGTCCGCGACCTCACCCTCGACGAGAAGTTCCGGATCGCCGACGCCGCCGCCCGCTGGCGCGGCACCGACACCGAGCGCGGGTTCTCCATGGCCCTCGGCCGCTTCGGCGACCCGCTCGACGACGACTGCGTCGTGGTCACCGCCCACAAGGCGCCCGAGGAGGGCGAGGCCGGCGACGACCTCAAGGCCGTGCTGCACTTCGTGCCCTGGGGCCCGGACGGCATCTCGCTGGAGCTGATGCGCCGCGACCGCGCGGCCGACCCCGGCCTGAACGAGCTGCTGATCGTCGCCGCCCTGCAGGCCGTGCCCGACCTGGGCGTGCGCCGGGTGTCGCTGAACTTCGCGATGTTCCGCTCGGCGCTGGCCCGCGGCGAGCGGATCGGCGCCGGACCGGTGCTGCGGGCCTGGCGCGGCCTGCTGGTCTTCCTGTCGCGCTGGTTCCAGATCGAGTCGCTGTACAAGTTCAACGCCAAGTTCCAGCCCGAGTGGGAGCCGCGCTTCCTGGTGTTCCCGAGCACCCGGGACCTGCCGCGGATCGGCTTCGCCGCGATGCAGGCCGAGGCCTTCATCACCCTCGGCATGCCGCGCTTCGGCCGCAAGCGCCAGCGCGAGGGCCTGATGCCGGACTCCGTCGCCCGCGAGGTCACCGAGGCCGCCTGAGGCACCGGGCCCGATCCGGGCACCGCAGGACCCAGTGGGGGGCCGGCGGCGGCGCGCACAGGGGGGGGCGGACGAGAGAAGGAAGGGCAGGGGGA